>NZ_JBMNDO010000042.1:0-58568 GCF_052542855.1 Streptomyces sp. SAS_281 | reverse complement strand
GCGCCCGCGTCCACCGGCACCGACGTCGTACGGATGCCGCCGCCCGGCCCGCGTCGCCGGGTTGTCCCGGCTTACGAGGTGGTGCAGGCGCTGGGGCAGGAGCTGCCGCAGGTGTCGCCCGTGCTGCACATCAGGACCGTCTCGGTTGCCGGCGTGCCCTCGATGAAGGTGATGTCGAGCCCGAACGGGTCGGCATCGCCCTTCACGCGGTCCTCTTGCGCGGAAGGGGTCGGCCTCTCGGCCTGGATGGCGGTCACACATGCCTCCTAGAAGTGGGTGGTGCGGGATGCCGAGACCCGGTCGGACCTCGGGGTCTGCTACCAGACGTCGACGAGCGGCGAGAGCGCCTGAGCAGTCGTTCGCCTGGGAGTGGGTGTGGTGCCTTCAGGACGTAGCGGCCCGCGCCCGCAGGAGAGTGCTAGCGGCCTCGTCCAGCACTCGGGTGAAGTGCTCGGCCCGCTTATCGCCCTCGGCCTCCTGGGCTCGGAGGCCGCCGAACCGCTTCCAGTAGCGCTGGCAGACCTCGTTGGACATGGCCATCGAAGCGAGGAACGGCAGTTGCCCCTCGTGAACAAGGCCAAGACGGTCACGCAGGCTGAGAGCGCAGATCAGCTGGTTGGCCGCCAGCAGCGACATGTATTCACGGACGCTCATATGAGCCCCTGGCGCAGCACGTACGCCACGGCGTGGGACCGGTTGCGAAGCTGGAGTCGCGTCATCACGCTGTGTAGCGCGTTCTTGATGGTGCGTTCGGAATAGGCCAGCCGGTGCGCGATCTCGGAAGTGTCGTGGCCTTCGGCCACGAGGCGCATCACGTTGACTTCGCGTTCCGAGAGACCTGAGAAGTGCAGGCCCCTAGGGCCGAGTACCTTGCTCTGGAGACGGGCGACCTCTCCCAGAAGAGTGCCTATCAGGTCCGGCGGAAGGTGACCGGCACCCTGCGCCACCGCGCCGATGACATCCACCAGGTGTTCCGGGGTCGCGGCGGAGCGCCTCAGTATCCCGGCGACCCCGCACTCGGCGGCGTTCGCGAGCCGCTGCTCGTCGATCTCCGTTACCACCAGCACGGTCCGGGCTGTGGTGGAACGCTGGATATACCGTAGAAGTCGTAGAACCTCGTCATCGACCGTATCCGCTACCAGCAGCAGGATCTCTGGTGCCTCGTTGGCGCCCTCTGCCCAGTCCTCCAGCGTGACCTCCGGGCGGGCGCGCAGCTGGCTTACGACTCCGGCGCGCGAGATGGGGTCCTGCGCATGCACTGCCACGGATGTTCTTTCCGCCGGGATAGTCACAATATGACCAAATTTCGCATTGGTGTCCGCGCTATGAAGCCTCTGTGATCGATACGACAGACCGGCGCAGGCAGAGGGCTGGTGGGTGGGACGAGGCCAAGGGACTTCAGGCCCTTCTGACGACTTAGGCCGACCTCGATGCCGTCGAGTTGGTTGCGTATGCGCCCGGTCCGACGATCCGCCGACTGGGCTGAGAGCGTGATGAGTTCGCAGTCGAGGTCCGGCTGCTGGGGCTCTACGGGGGTTCATTTGCTGGCCTGCCCGGTTGGGGCCCCGTGCAGCTCGACGCGGCAGCCAATCAGTGCGCTCAACCCGGATCGCTGCTCGGCGCGAAGGTCAAAGCGGGCGGCTCGATCACCATTTCGTCCGGGGCCCGCGCCGCGCAGGTCCCAGCCAAGGTCAATGAGCCGACGCAGCAGGCTGGCAAGGGGCTCGGCCAGGAGGTCACCGCAGGCAAGCATTTCTGTTCGGACGAGCGGCAGGTCGTGCCGGGCTGCGCAGTCGGAGGCCCAGAGGGTGATCAGCCGGGCGAGGTCGTCAGGGTGGTCGGGGAGGGTGTGGATGTGGTCCAGGAAGAGGCACGGCCCGGTGCCCCAGTAGAGGTCGTCCAGGGCATGCGGGATCATGCAGGCCAGCAGTAGCCCGTCCTCGAACAGCCCGATTGCCGGCGTCTGCGGGTCTCGGAACTTCGCCGGGACATCGACAAGGGTGGGCACAACCAGGCCGCGCTGCGTGAGCCCGTGCTGACGGTCCTGGACGAGGGCTGCGGCCTCGGCTCGTTCGGCGCCGGTGCTAAGAAGACGCATCTCGTACACGGGCCGTACCCTGTAAACGTCCCCGGAGCACGACGCCGTAGTGGCGGGCGATGTGGATGCCGTCACTGGTCTGCCTCGCCTTTTACCGTGCCGGGCTCCTGGGCGCCCAGCAGGCCCCAGGAATGCCCGAGGACGACGAGCTCCATGACATGGGCGGCGCCAGTGTCGCGGAGCAGCGCGTCGACCGCGGGCTCGAGGTCCACGGGGGCGATCTTGGCTGCGAGCGCCACTTCATACCGGGTGCTGTGCGTCGCGACCGCGATCAGCAGCAGCTTCTGCTGGGCGTCGAGGTCGGGCACCCGCCGACGTGTCGCGGGCGGAGCGATCTGCCCAGCGGCCAGTGCCATATGCACGATGACGTGCAGCTTGCAGCGAGGCGGGCAGTGGAGGGCCGCACGCACCTCCCGGACGTACCCGCGAACCGTCTCGTACGCCATGGCGCTGGGTGCGGCGATCTCCCGCAGAGTCAGGTTCTCCATGAGGTGCTTGACGACGTTCTTCAGTGCCGGCCTCAGCGGTGTGATCGGCGCGTTGTCCTTCATGGGCAAGGTCACGGATGTCTCTTTCTCGGATGGGTTGGCGAAGTGCCGCGTGCCGCGGTTCACGGGGTGGCCGGGCCTGACGGGGTGGCAAAGCGCTCTGACCACTGCTGCTGGTATTCGCCCCAGGCTTCCTCGGCGAGGCGTATGCGCTGGACCTCGCCGGTTCCGGCAGGCGGGTAGAGGTGCTGGGTATCGCGCCACATGCGCTGCAAGTGGTAGTCCGTGTCCAGGGCGTGGGCACCGTGCAGCTCCATCGCATCCTGAACGGACTGGGCGGCCCACTGGTGGCCGAGTAGCTTGGCAGTGATGAGGTCGGGGTCGCAGGGGAGTCCCTGATCGAGGCAGCACGCGGCCTGGTAGGCCAGCGTCCGAGCCGCGCGCAGGCGCGCTTCCATGCCGCCGATCCGGCCTCGCAGCACGGGGAGGTCAGACAGGGTGCTTCCGTACCGGGGGCGCGCCTTGAGGTACGCGGTCGTGGCCGCCAAGGCGGCCTCATGGAGGCCGAGGCTGAGTGCGGCCAAGTTGAGCCGGCCGTACAGGATGCTGCTGCTCTGCGCCACGTCGAGCCCTTGACCGACGTCGCCCACGCGGTTGTCGTCGCGGACGCGGACGCGGTCGAGGTCCAGGCGGCCGGCGGAGAAGCCGCGCAGGCCCAGTCCGGGGCGATGGGTCGCGACGGACACCCCTGGGCGGCTGGATTCGACCATGAAGGCGGTCAACGCCCTGTCCGCGCGTACCCCTTCGTCGGTCCGTGCGATGACGAGGTGGGTCTTCGCGAGGTGGCTGTTGCCGATGTGCGCTTTGGCGCCCGTGATGACCCAGTCGTTGCCGTCGCGTTCGGCGAAGGTTTCGATGCCGCCGATGTGCCCGCCGGCCGACGGTTCCGTCACGGCGATCGAGAGCAGCCCGGATCCGTCCGCGACCGGTGGCAGCCAGCGCTGCTTCTGCCCGGGGGTGCCGAAGTTCATGATCGCGCCGACGGGGATCAGGGTGGCCTGGAGGATGGCCGCCGCGGCTCCGGAAACCCGGGCGATGCGGTGGATGAGGAGCGTCCTGGCGACGTGGTCGTACCCCATGCCGCCGAAGGCTGATGGGACGGTGACGGCGAACCACCGCCGGGCGGCCATCAGGCCGGTGATCTTGCGCTCCACCCTTCCCGGGGCAGCCTCCATCCGTGCGGTACGAGGTGCGACGTGGTCGGCCGCGAAGGCGTCCGCCTCGATCCACAACTGCTCGTGGCGGTCGCTGAGGAACGGGCGCAACGTCGGCGGAGGTGTGGTGGTCGCGGTCATGGTCCTCTCCAATCCCCGGTGAAGTGGCGGTGCGCCTACGGTCTGTGAATGGTGTGGAAGGGGTCGGCGGGCGGGCGGGTCATGTCCTCCATCACCTGGGCACCGGTGTCGATGACGGCGTCCCTGATCCGCGTCGCGTCGCTCAGGGGCCGCCGTTCGGGGTCGATGACGCAGACGGTGCCGAGCACGACCCCGCTCTCGTGGATGAGCGGTGCTCCGAAGTAGGAGCGGATGCCGACCGCATCGACGACCGCGTTGCCGCTGAAACGGGGGGAGGCGTGCACGTCCGGCAGCGGAAGGGCCTTCTTGCGGTGCATCACCTCGGGACACCAGCCGTGGTCGCGGCTCATGGTGCGGCCGACGATCACGTACCCGCTGCCCGGGTCCGGCTGGTGCAGGCCGATGAACGTCTGTTCGTTCAGGAAGAGGTTGACGAACCCATACGCGAACCCTGTCCGGTGGGCCATGTCGCGGGCGATGGCGTCGTAGTCGTCGCTTCCTGCGAGGGGCACGCCCAGGTTGTCCAACAGTGCGTAGCGTTCGACCAGTTCGGCGTGTGCGGCCTGCGGAGCGGGGGCGCCGGTGGGGGGCGAGGCGAACGGTCCGCGTCCGGCGTCGCCCGTGGCGCGCCGGGGCAGTGAAGGGGGAGTGAGGAGGGGGTCGGTGGGGTGAGGTGACATCAGGCATCCTGCCTCGTGGGTGTGGGCCGCATGGCATGGTCGATGAGGGTCAGCAGGACACCGGCGACGTGCGCGGGGGTGCGGGCATCGCAGGTGACCACGGGTACGCGGGGGGCGAGGCCGAGCGCAGCGCGGACCTGGTCGGGCTGGTAGCGGTGCGCTCCGTCGAATTCGTTGACGGCTACGACGAAAGGCAGGTCGAGGCGCTCGAAGAAGTCGACGGGGGCGAAGCTGGCTTCGAGGCGTCGGGTGTCGACGAGGACGACCGCCCCGACGGCGCCGCGGGAGAGGTCGTGCCACAGGGATCCGAACCGGTCCTGGCCGGGTGTGCCGAACAGGAACAACTCCATGGGCATGGGTGGGTCGGGCAGGGTGAGCCGGCCGAAGTCGAAGGCCACCGTGGTGGTCACCTTCGACTCGACGCCCGCCAGGCTGTCCACGCCCGCGCTCGCCTGTGTCAGGTACTCCTCGGTGCTCAGCGGGGTGATCTCGCTCACCGCGCCCACGGCGGTCGTCTTGCCTGCGCCGAAGCCTCCGGCGATCACGATCTTCACCACCACCGGCTCGCTGGCCCGGCTGGGTAACGTCGTGTGATGCATGGTCGGTTCACCCGGCTCGTCGGTAGGTGTCAGCATCGGGCCACCTGCGTTTCAGGCCGGCGGCGAGGGCCACGAGCAGCTGCGTGGAGGGAGCCTCCGACTCGCTGCCGGCCGCGTCGTACGGCGTGGTGACGGGGAGCGTCAGTGCGTCGCCGTCCAGGAGGTCCGACACGAGGATTCTCACGACCGTGACCGGGCGGGCCAGCACGCCCGCCAGCTCCGCCACCGAGCGTCGGCGCTCCCGGCACAGGGCGAGGATCTCCTCGTACTCGTGGCTGTGCGCGGGCCCGGGGCGGCTCGGCCCCGCGACCACCACGGTCTCCAAAGCGAGGACGTGCCGGGGCAGGGTGCGCCCGCCTGTCAGGGCGTACGCCCGCACGTACTCCTCACGGTCGCCCTCGGTCACTTGACCTCAGCCCCCACGTCGGCGCGGACGGGAATCAGCATGAGCGGGGAGAACTTGGTGATCAGGCGTCCCATGGCGAACCCGACTGCGCCGGGCTCGGCGTCCGTGGTGGCGACGACGGCCAGGACCGTGTCCACGGCGCCGCCGGGCAGGGATTCGAAGAGCGCGCTGCGTCCGGCGCTCTGCACGAAGAGAAGGCAGTCGCCCCGCTCGACGATGATCTGGCCGGCCGGGCTCCTCGTGTTGTTCGGGCCGGGGATGCTCGCCGCCAGGGAGGCGAGGCCGCAGACGGCAGCCGACAGCTGGTCCGCCCAGTCTTTCTCGATGTCGCTGTCCAGCAGCCGAAGTCCATCTCGTGACAGCAAGACGGTGTGCGTGACGCCTGCGGTGTCGGCGACGAACTGTCGCAGCATCCAGGCCATGTTGTCCTGCTGTTCGTAGGCCGCGGCCTTGTGAGGGGAGGGCTCACGACTCACGTCATTCATCTCGGGGCGGGGGTTCATAGGAATCACTCCAGGGGGAAGGGCGGGATGTTGGTGGGGGCGGGGGCGAGGGCGTGCGTTTCAGTGGCCGGTCTGCTGCGTCGACGCGGGAGGGGAGTCGGCATCCGTGCCGGCCTTCAGGCCGGCGCGGAAGGAGCCTGCGATCCCCGGCGTCGGGGGGGACGCCGTGACACGCTCCCGCTCGGGCGGGAGGCCCAACGCCTCGGCCGCACGCTTTCGAGTGGGCAGCGGGGGCGGATCTGCCGCGGGGTCCGTCCCCTGGGATATCCACGCCTGTGCGACGGCGTGCGCGGGAGTGTGCGTTGCCGGAGGCGGGACCACGGAGGGCCGAGCAACGCTCGGTGACGCGCCTGGGTCCTGGACGGAGGGGAGGGCGACCAGGAGTTGGTCCGGTACGACGACCAGCGCGTTCGTGCTGCCCAGGACGTTCTCCTGCAGGCGTACGGTCATGCCGTGCGCCTGGGCGATCTTCGCGGTGACCAGGAGACCGAGCTGTCCGGCCCGGACCTGGTTGCTGACGTCCACCCGGTCCGGTGCTGCGAGCAGGCGGTTCATCTGGTCCCGGACCTGCGGACGTATGGGGACGGCTCGGTCTTCGACCTCGATCGCCAGCCCGGCGGCGACCCGCTGCGCGCGCACCATCACCTTCGTCGCCGGATCGGAGCACTCCAGCGCGTTCTCGATTAGCTCGGCCAGCAGGTGTGTGAGGTCCGGCCCGACGTGGCCGGGCAGGCCGATCTCGGCGCCGGCGGAACCGGCAGCGACGCTCACGCGCGGGTACTGGAGAACCTCGCACACCGCGCCGCGCAGCACGGTGGCGAGCGGCACGGGCCGGCGTGCGCTACGCAGGGACTGTCCGCCCAGCACGGCGGTGCTTTCGACGTGGCGGCGTATCCGCGTCACGAGGTGATCGATCTCGAAGCTCGTGTGCAGCAGTTCCGGGTCGTCGGTCAGCTTCTCCAGCTGTGTCAGCGCCTCAAGAGCCTTGCCGACCAGAGCGTGTTCGCGCTGGGCGAGGCGGCGCAGAACGTCCAGCAAGAGGACGGACTGCGACTCGTCGTGCACACGCATGAGCGAGGTGATCGCCTGTGCCTGCAGCGCGCCCAGAATGTCGAGGACTCCGGCGTTCGGGTCGTCACGGCGAAGGGAGTGAGTCTCCGGGACGGGCGGGCGCCCTCCTCGGCACAGCTCCTCCACCGACCATCGCAGCGACTTCTCCACGGCCGTCGCCGCCGCTTCGATCGCTGCGAGCGTGTCGGTGCGTGCCTCGGTCACCGTGGTGTGCACGGAGGCCGCGACCGTACGGGCCGCGCGGGCGGCCACCAGCGCCACTACGACCAGCCCGGCACCGAGGCCCAGCACGGCCCAGCCCGTTCCCACTACGGAGAACGACCAAGCGGATAGGGCAGCGGTCAGCACGGAGGCCAGGACCACCAGAGGCAGCGCCACTGCTAGCCGGGCACGGCGCAGCACGACCGCGTCGGCACGCGGTGCGCGACCTCTGCGGTGGCCGACGCCCGGCCGTTGCGGGAAGGCGCTGTCAGGCATGGGAGTCCTCGTCAGGGGTCGGGGCGATCAGGCGTGCCGGAGCGTCATGGCCGTGGCGATCCGGCCGGTAGGGCTCGGGACCGGGACCCGGGTCGGGTGAGTGGGGGCCCGAGTTGGGAGGTGCGGGCTCGTACCACCGCGCGTCGATCGCGAGGAGAAGTCGTTCCGCGGTGGCGGGAAGGGTTCCTTGCCGGGCCTTCTTGCGCTGCTGATAAAGCCAGCTGTTCAGCGCACCGGTCGGAAGGTTGAGGTGCCCGTGTGCGGTGTGGAAGCGCTGCAGCTCGTCATAGCGTGCGTCCCAGCGTTCCTGGACCGGATCCCACGGGAAGCGGGCTTGGTTCAGCAGTGCCTCGTGTGCGGCGGGGAGTGTGCCGTTCCTTTTCCTGCTGCGCTGGGCGCGTGTCCAGGAGCGCACGCTTATCCCGTCGGCGGTGACGAGGTCCGCAGGCGCGACCCAGTGTCCGGTCCGGGCGTGGAAGGCGAGCAGGGCCTGGTACGTCGTGCGCCAGGCGGCATCTCGTCGGCTGGTGTTGTTGAATTCGATGCCTACCTCCGCCAGGAGGTCGACCTGCCACGAGGCGAGGCGGCCCTTTCGGTGGGCGGCTCGCTGGCCTTCCAGCCACCTGGCCTCGCGGGTGGCGGCGCCGAGGCGCAGCAGGCTGCCGCGCCGGTCGTAGATCATCTTCAGCTCGCCGTAGCGGCGCATCCAGCGGTCCTGGGCGCCGTCCCAGGGGAAGCCGATCGCGGTGAGCGCTTCGACGCGTTCAGCCGACAGCTTGTCCGCGCGGCGTCGAGTGCGCTGCAGGGTGCACCAGTTGAGGACGACCGTGCCGTGGGACGTCAGGAGGTTCTCGTTGAACGCGAAGTGGCCCTGCTTCAGGGCGAGGCGCTTCACCTCTTGAAAAGTGACCGCCCACGACGCGTGCGCCGGCTCCCAGACCATGCCGAGCTTCTCCAGCAGCCTGCGCCGGTTCGAATCCAGGCGACCCGCGTTGAAGGCGACGCGCTGCCGATGCCACCAGTTCCCCAGCCGGATCCCGTCGGAGGTGACCCAGTCCTGGGAGATGTCCACGGTGCCGTGGACCTGTTGGTGGGAGCGGGCGGCGCCGTAGTACTCCTCCCACGAGCTCGTTGTGGCACGAACGGTCTGTACCGTGATCGCCCTGGCGAATCCAGTTGGGACGGGGACGCCGTCGATCCGGAGCCAGTCCGGAACTGCCAGAGCGTCCGGGGCATCGTCGGGTTCGTGCGCGTGCTCGGAACTGTCTTTGTGGCGGGCGCCGAGTGTTCTGCGCGTCTCGACGAGGCGCTGGGCAAGGCCCTCGTCGTGTGCGGACAGTGCCCGTACAACCTGCCACACCGCGGCGAAGGTGGACGTGCCCAGTGCGGCCTCCGGATCCTCACCGGGCTTGAGCCGGACGGGCACGATGACGGTGGCGGTCTTCGGCCCGGGGCGTGTCCCGCGCCGCAGGGCGCGACCGACCGCCTGAATGCAGTCGACGGCCGACCCCCGGTTGTCTACGAAGCAAACGGAGTCCACGGCCGGTACGTCGATCCCTTCACCGAGGACACGAGCGTTCGTGATCACGACGAGAGAGCTGTCCTCGGCCCGCAGACGCGAGAGGGCTTCCTGGCGGGCCGTCAGCGATTGGCCCCCGTGAACGTGGTCGACCGAGAGCTGCGGGCGGACCGAGGGCTCCAGATGCTCGACCGCGTACGGGAGCGTGCTCGCGAACCATCGCGCTGAGGTAACCCGGTTGTGGAAGGTGAGCAGTCTGCGCAGCCCGTATTCGTGCGCGGCGCGCAGGATGGCGATCTGAGTGGTGAGCACGGCGGGCGATACCGCTGAACCGCCGCTCTGGTAGTAGTCCCCCTCCATGCTGTCGGCCGCAGCGCGCACCTGCTCGTCGGTCACGACAGGCACGACGATGCGGTAGCCGGCCAGCAGGCCCAGGGACATCGCCCGTGAGAATCCCAGGCGGTACGCCACCTCGCCGTAGACCTTCTCGTCATCCATGCTGAGGGTGTCGTCACCCGCCCCGGTGAGGATCTTCGGTGTGGCGGTCATGTACAGGCGGCGCGCTGCTGGGATGAAGGCGTTGCTGTGGATCATGGCGGATGCCTTGTGCGCCGGGCCGGCGGTCCGGTGCGCCTCGTCCGGAATGATCAGGTCCCACATCGGCAGGCCGAATTCGTCGTGAGCCGCCGCGATGACAGGCAGGCTCGCGTAGGTGGCCGCGACGGTGATCTGCCCAGGGTGTCTGGTCAACCGGGCAAGGTCGGCGGCGCTGGTGGTCACCGTGGCACGCTGCGTCTCAAGGTGTAACCGGTGGTCCAGCACGTCCTTGTCCGAGCACACGGCCACGATGCGACCCATGCCCGCATCGCCGAGGACCTCCCGCCAGTCTCTGAGCGTCTGGGTGATCAGCTCCAGGAACGGCACGACGATCAGGACCCGGCCGACCTTCTGCCGTTCTCCCAGAGCGCGGACACATGCAGCAGCAGTCCGGGTCTTCCCGGTGCCGCACGCCATCACCGCCGTGGCGCGCTCCGCCTTTTCGAACGCCGTCATCAGGGCGTCGACCGCTTCACGCTGGTGAGGCCACAGCGCAGGCCGTGTGGTCGTCGACATCATTCCTCCAACGCCAGGAGACGGAATCCCATCTAGATGCCGCACCCGACTCGGCTACGAGATGTCCGTTCCGCCCCCGACGCGGGATTCGGGATACTGATGCCGGACCCGGAGTGAGCGGCGAGGCGGGCGAGGAGCCTGGCGCTGTTGACCACACCGGCATGGCTGAAAGCTTGCGGATAGTTGCCGAGTTGGCGTTTCGCAGCCGGGTCGTACTCCTCAGCGAGAAGCCCGAGATCACTGGCCAGGGTGAGCAGATACTCGAACAGGGAGGTCGCTTCGTCGATGCGGCCCGTCAGCGCCAGAGCATCGACCAGCCAGAAGGAACACAGAACGAACGCGCCCTCGTCACCGACCAGGCCGTCCACCCCCGTGGTGTCACCCGAGGTCGGGTACCGGCACACGAGCCCGTCGGCGGTGCCCAGCTCTCGCCGGACCGCGTCCACGGTGCCGATAACGCGAGGATCATCGCCAGGCAGAAAGCCCACGGCGGGAATCAACAGGGTCGCCGCGTCCAGCTCCTTCGAGCCGTAGGACTGGGTGAACGTGTTGCGCTCCGAGTCGAAGCCCTTCTCGCACACTTCCTGGTGGATCGCGGCCCGCAACTCGAACAAGGCGACCAGGTCCATGTCGAGGGCGCCGGCCGCCACCAGGCGGATCGTGCGGTCCACCGCCACCCAGGCCATCACCTTCGAGTGCACGAAGTGCCGCCGCCGACCGCGGATCTCCCAGATCCCCTCGTCGGGCTCCCGCCAACGCCGCGCCAGCGTTTCGATCAGACGCCGGTGCAGCACCGCGGTGTCGGCGCAGTGGGCGACCCCGCTCTGATGCGCGAGGTGCAGCGTCTCGATCGCTTCGCCGTACACGTCGAGCTGGAGCTGACCCGCCGCCCCGTTGCCGACCCGTACGGGGGCGGAGCCCTCGTACCCGGGCAGCCACGGCAGCTCAAGCTCCGGGAGATCACGCTCAGCGGTGATCCCATACATGATCTGCAGATTCTCCGGGTCACCGGCCACGGCACGCAGCAGCCACCGCCGCCACGCCTGCGCCTCCTCCACGTATCCGGTCCCCAGCAGCACGCCCAGGGTGGTTGCGGCGTCTCGCAGCCAGGTGTAGCGGTAGTCCCAGTTCCGGCCGCCGCCGATCTCCTCGGGCAGCGAAGTGGTCGGCGCCGCGACGATCCCGCCGCTGGGCGCGTACGTCATCGCCTTCAACGTGATCAGCGACCGGACCACGGCCTCCCGGTACGGCCCGTTGTACGTGCACTGCCGCGTCCAGCCCGACCAGTACGCGAGCGTCTGCGCGAGAGCGGCCTCCGCATCGGGGAGGTCCGGGGCGGGCGCGTGAGACCGGCACCAGCTCAGCACGAATGCCTGGACCTCCCCTGCGGTGGCTGTGAAGGCGCTGACCACGGTGCCGTCCTTCTCCGCCTGCTCAACACCGGCGTCCAGCCACAGTGCGTCCGCGCCGGCCTCGGCGACCATGCGTCCGCCGACCTCGTGGATCCACGGATGGATACGGCCGTAACCGAAGCGCGGACGCATGGCCGACACCATCTCCACCTCACCGGTCAGGCCCTCGATGATCCGGATCACCTGCGGCTCGCCATCACGCGGCGGCATGAAGTCCGTGACCCGAACCACGCCCGTCGACGTACGCCAGACCGACTCCAGGACGAGGGAGTCCCCGACGTAGCGACGCTCGGCGGCAACCTCGCAGCCGGGGTCGTCGGCCGACGCCGCCGGCGCGATCCGCCAACTGCCGTGCTCTCCCTCGCCGACCAGCCGGGCGAAAACGGCCGACGAGTCGAAGCGGGGCAGACACAGCCAGTCCACCGACCCGTCGTCGCAGACATGCGCACTGGTCTGCAGGTCGCCGATCAGGCCGTACCGCTCGATACGTGGATGACGCGTCATCGTAGAAATCTCCGTAAGCCCCGCAAAGGGCATCGCTTCTGGGAGTGGTTGCTGCAGGCGCGGCCATCGCGGACGATCAGCCAGGCCGTCGGGCCGAGAATCAGCACAATCAGGGCGGCCCCGGTACCGGTCACCTTCGTGGCACCGAGGCGGCAAGCACCAAAGCGGCGAACGCAAGAGTGAAGACGGAACCCCGCCATACGTTCAGCGGCGGCGCCCAGCGTCGTCGTCCGGGCGACTTCACAGCGACAGTGCTGTCGTTCCTCGCAACGGCGAGCAACCCCTCGGTAGCCGTTGCGAGTTTGACGAGATGGACCCGGCCGGGAAGGTAGCCGTCCGGCAGGCGTTCGGAACAGAGGTTCTGTGCCCGCCGCAGGGCCGGCTCGGACGGCGACGCGAGGGGGCCGAGGTGCTGGACGTGGCCCCGCAGCCGCAGGACAAGGTCCTCCACATCGGCGGCGCTCTCGGGCACGGGCGAGTCCTCGCCCAGCACGAGCAGAACCGTCTCGGCAGCAGCCGCCCTCTGGTCCCGCCTCAGTTCCGCTTCGTTGAAGGGGTGTCTTCCCCGCGCGCGGTAGATGGCACTTGAGGAAGCCTGCCGCGAGGCCAGTAAGGAACGCATGACCCAACCCCTGTTCAAATCCAGCCAACTTGCACCGACGGTGGTACGTACGACGGCCGGTCCCAGAGCATCGCGAGTGATACAGCCGCTACGTTGAGCGAACCGCGAAACCCCGACGAGGGGTATGTCTGCGCGGCGGTCGAGGCCGTCAAAGGCGTCAAAGATCATTTCGGAACCGGGGGGCAGCCCATGGCCCGTGAGCGAAACGAAGCTCTGGCCGGACTCCTGCGCGAAGCGGGCTGGTCCCAGCCTCAAACCGCTGCTGGAGTCGCTCGCGTAGCCGCAGAGGTCGGCGCACGCGAACTGGAGGCCGTCTCCCGCTCTCACATCGCGATGTGGGTCCAGGGCACGAAACCGTCCGGGCGAGCGCCTCATATCCTGGCCGAGACGCTGTCCCGCAGGCTCGGCCGCCGCCTCACCCTCGCCGACCTCGGACTGGAAGACGGGCCAACCGGCGCGGCTGACAACGGTTACGACTGGAGCGTCGACTCTCTGACCGTGCTGGCCGAGCTGGGAAGCGACGACCTGGACATGCACCGACGCAAGCTGCTGGCGACCACCGCCTACTCGGCCGCCGGCCTCGCACTGCCCTCCGCCGCGTGGTGGGCAGCTGCCCCTGCCGAAGCCTCCTCCCGCCCAGCGACCTCGTCGCGGCGCGTCACACAAGGTGACATCGACGACGTACGCGGGCTGACCGCGTTTTACTCCGCCCGGGACCAGCAACGCGGCGGAGCCTCGGGCCGTACGGCCCTGGCAGGTCATCTCCGCGACGAAGCCGTCCCCCTGCTGGGCAGCACCTTCCGAACCGAACAGCACCGCCGGGACACGTACTCGGCCGTGGCGGAGATGACGTACCTCGCCGGGTGGATGGCGTTCGACGCCTCCGAACACCGCACCGCCCAGCGCTACCTCACCCTCGCCGCACGCCTCGCGGCCGAAGCCGCAGACGGCCCACTCGGCGGCCACATCCTGCGCGCACTCGCCCACCAGGCCGTCGACCTCGGTCACCCCCGACGCGCCCTCGACTTGGCCGAAGCCTCGATGTCCCACACGCACTACGCCCAGGCCAGCTCCCGCGAGAAGGCGCTCCTCGCCATCGTGCATGCCCGCGCACTGGCCGCCGACGGCGACCGGCGCGGCACCCTCGCCGCCATCAGCCGCGCCGAGAGCGACCTCGCACGCGCCGATACCGAGACCGCCCCCGACCGCGTCGGCTTCTTCCAGGAAGCCTCGCTCGCCCACGAAACCGCTTGTGCCCTGCGCGATCTGGGCGACTCCAAGGACGCCGAGACCCACTTCAAGCACAGCGTCGCCACACGCCGAAGGCAGCAATACGCCCGCACCCACAGCGTGACCCTCGGATATCTCGGAGCCGTCCAGGTCCGCCAGGGACACCTTGACGAAGCATGCGCCACCTGGGAGCAAGCCCTCACCGCCATGGCCGGCATCCAGTCCGGCCGCGCCCGCGACGTCATCGTCCGCATGCAAAGCGACCTTTCCCCCGTTCGACAACGCGGAGGCCGCCGCGTCGCCGAACTCGACCGCCGTGCCACGGAGATGCTGCGCGCCATAGGGTGACCGCAAGACGGGGCAGCAGGCACAACCCGCCGCCGCGGCACACACCACTCCGGAGATGAGGGAAGAGCGTCGATGGACACGTACGAGGTCGAACCGGTCGCCACAGTCGTCGGGGGCCACACCCGCGTCCAGGACGACTACCAGGGCGGGGTCCAAGCCATCATCCGGATCACCGACGCATACCCTCTCGAAACCCTGCAGGGCATCGAAGAGTTCTCCCATCTGACGGTGACCTGGACCTTTCACCTGGCCCGGCCGGACGACATCCAGCTCCATGCGCGGAGCCCACGGGGCAATGTCCAGTGGCCGGCCACCGGCACCTTCGTCCACCGGAACCACCGCAGGCCCAACCAACTTGCCATCAGCTACCCGAGACTGCTCGGCGTGCAAGGCCGCGACCTCTTGGTGACGGACCTCGACGCCGTCGAAGGAACGCCGGTCTTGGACCTGGCCCCGTACTTCCAGGAAATGGGGCCTCGCGGCCCCGTACGCCAGCCAGCGTGGCCAGGGGAGATGCTCTCCGAATACTGGCGCAACGCCTCGGAGCGCCCCGGGCGTTGAACGCAGTCCCAAGAACGTGCTGTCGAATCCCCTGGGGGCGGCCCTCGTGGTCATGTGGCGCCTTCCCCGGTGGATACAGGGGCGAGGGTTTGGCCGCGTGTGGCCGCCAAGCTATCGGCGGTCAGGTGGGCATCGCGTCCCTCGGCCAGCAGCTTCAGACTCTTGCTCGAATTGCGCTCTGCGTACTGCTCCACGTGTCGACGGAGCGCCCGTGCCAGATGCCGCATCCGTGTCCAGGAAGCGAACGCGAAGTCGGTCTCCCCGGGCACGCTGTCAATCAGTGACTGGACCTGCCGGCTCTGCTCGTCAGCCTCTTCTTCGTCCTCGGGAAGGCCGGCACCTACGAACCTCCGGAGCTGGACCTCTAGGGCGGCGGACTCGACCTCCATCTCCGAGAGCGTCGTGGTGCCGAGTTGCCGCGAGAGGGCCCGATTGGCGATTACGGTCGCGGTGACCGGGTCAAGAAGCACGGTGGTCTGGTTGCTCGGGGGATGCGTCATAGCGTCTCCTGCGCCTGTTTTGCGCGAAAGGTGTATGTCAGAGTGCCGACATACCCGGAGTCGGCGATTGCGCATGGGGTAGACGGCGTCCCGGGGTCGCGCCGCCTCCGGACCGCAGGACTGCTAGTTGGCGGTTCGCCGACTGCACGGTTGTCCTCGGGCCGGGTGCGTCCACAAGGGAACCTTTCCCGTGCTCCGTTATGAAGGGGGCATAGAGGATGTCTCTGTCCACGCGGGTCAGCATGGTTGGTGAAGGGTTGTACGGATGGCGAGCGCAAAGCGCGAGTACGGTAGCCGAGCAGCGACGGGGCGATTCCGAGGGCGGCGGATCGTGGTGACGGGCGGTTCCAGAGGTCTGGGTGAGTGCGTCGTGCGCCTGCTGCTTTCGGAGGGAGCGCATGTGGCGGTGTGCGCCCGTAAGCCTGAGGCGCTGGAGGCGCTTCGCAGCTCCCTCGGTTCACCGAACGAACTGTTTACCCGGTCTCTGGACGTCACCGAAGCGGAGCTGCTGGAGCGGTTCGTGGACGAGGCGGCATCAGCACTGGGCGGCCTGGACGGTGCCGTCGCCTGCGCCGGCGGCGCACGCGGTCGAGGTATCGCCGAGGCGACGCCTCAGGACTGGTCGGCTACATGGGAGATGAACGTCGGCCACGTGGCGCGGCTGGTGGCTGCAGGTTCCCCGCACTTGAGGAGTGCCGGTGGCGGCTCGATCGTCGTGGTGGCTTCGGTCTCCGGCTGGAAGCCGGGTCCGCAGGCTCAGTACGGGGCGGCGAAGGCGGCCCAGATCCACATGGTGTCGTCGTTGGCGAGGGAGCTGGGGTCGGACGGCATCCGGGTGAACGCGGTCTCGCCCGGTTCGATGCTCATCCCGGGCAAGCGCTGGGATCGGATGCGGCGAGAGGATCCCGCGGCCTTCGACCGCTTCCGCGCCGAGTTCCCCGGGGGCGACCTGGTGCATCCGGAGGAAGTGGCGGACGTGATCGCGTTCCTGCTGTCGGAAGAATCCCGGGGTGTGACAGGGGTCAATCTTCCTGTCGATAAAGGGCAGAACGCGCCAACTCCCGAGGGGTACTGACGGGGCTGGTCAAGCAGCGGTGCCAAGTACGGGCCTGGCCCGGAGTTCGAATGTGCGCACGATGGGCTCGCCACGGCGAGGAGCCAGTCGCGCGCGGAAGTCACGCAGGGCTTGGACGGACCGCTCGCTGTGAATGCCGCTCAGCAGATCCAGGGCGCTGCTGGCAGTATCGACGGCCTCGTCCAGTCTGTCCTGCTGGAGGAACGCCGTGGCGAGTACAGAGCGGCTGATCGCTTGGCGTCGTCGCCTATCGCTGTTTGCCGCCACTGACGCCTCGGCGAGACGCTCTGCTTCAGCGGCCTCGCCGAGGTCCCGGTGGACCAGAGCGGCCTCGGCTTCGAGATAGTGGTGGTCCAGGAAGCGAACCCACGGCGATTCCTCGGCCGCCCCTCGGCTGATCCCTAGTCCCCGACCAGCCGCGTGGAGGGAAACTGTTGCCTGTCGGGAGTCGCCGAGAGCGGCGTAGCCGCGGGCGGCCATAGCGTGCAACCGCATGAGTCCCAGCGGGCTGCCCGCCGACTTGGCGGTCGCGATCCCCGCTCGGGCGAGCGCGACACCTTCGGTGGGGTTACCGAGGCTCGTAGCGAGGTGGGACATGCCTGCAAGGATCTGCCCGCCGAGGACCCGGTCGCCGCCTTCGGCGCACAGCCTGAGTGCCTGGATCATGTAACGCTCGGCGAGCCCGTAGTCGGCGGTGTCGTACGAGCACCATCCTGCAGTCGCCGCCATCTTCGCAGCCGAGGTGTACAGGAGCCGTCGCTGGTGGCCGGGCAGATTGCGCTGTTGCAGCATGGGCGCGAGCTGGGTGCTGAGGTAGTGCACGATGCTTGCCCGGACTCCGCCACCACCGAAGCGGTTATCCATTTCGTCGAACATGTCGATCATCGACTGGACCTGCTCGACGGGGCCCCCGTTTTCCACAGCGGCGAGGCGTGGCGCCTGGTCGTCCTCAAGGAGCCAGAGGAGCCACTGCCGTTGGGGGTCCAAAAGGGCCGTCGCAACGAACGGCACGGCCCCGAGCAGGCTGCGGCGCGAGATGTCAGTGGAGCCCAGCTCCGCGAGCGTGTGCAGTGTTTCACTCACGTCTTCACGGTACGTTAACGCCCGTGCCACGACCGGGCGCTGGCTCTGCTCTGGGAATCCGAGGTCGACGGGCGCAACGGGACGTCCTAAGAAGTCGGCCAAGGCAGCGGCGATGAACTCCGGGGCGCGATCACGAGGCGTCATGCCTTGCAGCCATCGGGTCACGGACGCCTTGTCGTATCGGGTGATTACGCCCTGCAGCCCAGGCAGTTCGTTGACCTTGCGGGCAAGGGCGGCATGCGATCGGCCAGCCTCCGAGATCGCTGCCGCGAGCGCGGCGTTGGTGTCGCCGGCCCTCCTCGCACTTCCCATACGCAGATGATGCCTTGCCGATCACGCTCTGTCTCAGCCTTTCGACACAGGGGCGTGAAAGAACAACCTGCGTACAACCGAACAACCCCCCTGCCCTCTCCTCGCGAACGGGTGGCGGCGCTGAGACTGGGAGGGCTGCGGGCCGACCGCCCCTCCCAGCGAGGATGCTGCTGGAACGTCGCCGATGCCCTCAGCACCGGAGGGAGAACACCACATGCAGCCAGTAGTCGTCTTGGACTGCTTCACTGTCGAGCCGAGCGGCCTCGGCGTGCCGCCGTATTTGTCGACGTACGTTCGGAATGCCTGGTCGACACTGTGTCGGGCAAGGCCGGACGCGGACGTCCGGTACGTGACGATCGACGACGTCCGCTGGTGTCTCGCCGGTGGCAGGCCCACCGTCGAGCCGCCGCAGAGCGATCCGTTCACGTACTCGACGACCGTCAATCGCGACTCCGCCATTCAGCTTCTGCGCGATGCCGAGGTTGTGGTGGTCATTGCCGGGGATGCCGTTCCGTCCGTCCATCTGCACGCTGTGAACGGGTCATTGGAGGAGATCGCTCGCGCACTAGCCAGTGCACGAGGGCGCCGTTACCTACTCGGCCCGTTGTCCACCTACGCCCTGGCCGCTCCGGCGGAGTACGCGGGACTGTTCGATGCTGTCCACACCCACACGGTGACGTCCGGCGACCTCCTGCTCGGTAGCCGCCGGCCTGCCGATTACGGGCAGATGCAGCGCGAGCGTGAATCGTTCACCGGCCTCGTCGAGCAGATGCCCTGGCGGCCGATCGCCGAGTTGGAGCTGTACCGCGGCTGTACCCGGCGCAAGTTCTGCGACTTCTGCAACGAGCCCGCGAAGTCCCCTCTCGTCGCCTTCCGCGAGGTCGACGACGTCGTCGCCGAGGCCGCGCAGCTCTACGACGCCGGCGTCCGGAACTTCCGGTTGGGACAGCAGACCTGCTTCTTCTCGTACCGCAACCGAGATGAAGACGCGATCCGCGCCCTGCTCGGCGGCATTCGTGAGCGCTGCCCTGACCTGGAAGTGCTCCACATCGACAACGCGGACCCCCTCGCGGTGGCCGCACCGGTCGGCCTGCGCATTGCCAAGCTGGTGGCGGACTACTGCACCGAGGGCAACTGCGCGCCGATGGGCATCGAGAGCTTCGACCCGGCCGTCATCGCACGGAACACCCTCACCTGCACCCCCGAGATCCTGGTGCGGGCCGTCGAGCACGTGAACCAGGCTGGTGCCGCTCGTGGTCCCGGCGGCCTGCCGATGCTGCTTCCGGGGCTCAACCTGATCTACGGTCTCCCCGGCGAGACACACGGCACCCACGTGGCGAATCTCTGGGGCCTGGCGAGGCTTCTTGATGCTGGCCTGCTGTGCCATCGGACGAACGTTCGCCAGGCACGAGCCTTCCCCGGTACGCCGCTGGCCGCGCTCGGCGAGATGGAACATCTGCCGTCGGCGGAGCACTTCTCCTCTTGGAAGGCGGACATCGACTTTACCTGGGACCAGCCGATGAAGGAGCGGGTTTACCCGACCGGTCTGCGCGTGCCCGGACTCCACTCCTACTTCATCGGTGAGGAGGGTACGTGGTGGCGACGGTTGGGCTCGTACTCGATCCAGATCGTCGAGCGCGACGTGGCGGTTCCGCGCGATTCCACCGCTGACCTGGTGGTGACCGGCCATGCGCCTCGCATGATCTACGGAGAACGTGTTGCATCCTCTTCGTGACGGGACGCTCGCGACGTTGGCGGCCCTGGACGCGGCAGCGGGCCGTCCCACCCGCGCAGGTCTACTGCTGCCGTGGGCCAACGTTGCCGTGGAGACAGAGTTGAGCCGTCTCGGACTACGCCACACGGTCTTCCACCACGCGCGGCTCGTACCCGCATCCAGGACGACGGCGATCGACGACTCATTCTGGCTCGGGCTGCGTGAAGTGTCCGGACACGCGCTGGATTCGTTGTCCCACGTGCCTCTCGACGTAGTAATGCTGGCCTGTACATCAGCGGGCTTCACCGCCGGTCCGCCGCTGCCGGACGGCGTGCTCACTGCCTTCGACGCCCTTCTGAGGGCGCTCGCCGAGGCAGCCGTGGCGCGCGTGGTACTGGTCACGCCATACCCAGCCCCGGTGACCGAAGCGGAGGCAGCGGCGTTGACCGAGGCCGGTGTCGAGGTGCTGGCTCACGCGAGCCTGGGTCTGTCCGATGACTACCCCGCGATCTCGCCGGATCAGATCGTGTCCCTGGTGGGGCAGCTACCGCAGCAAGCGCACAGGGCTGCCGACGCGCTGGTTCTCTCGTGCACCGGATGGCACACCCTTTCGGTGATCGCTGAGCTGGAGCACCGGTTCGGGAAGCCGGTGCTCTCGTCCAATCTCGCCATGGCACTTCTGGCCATCCGAGCCCATGCTGGAGCCTGCGCGTGACGATCGAGAGAGCGGCGGCGACGCCACTCGAAACCCGGCGCGTCCACCGGCTGGTGGCTCGGGCTGCCGCCCTCCCGGATGTACAGGCGGCGGTGGAGGCGAATCACGACGAGAACCGCTGGTGGCCGATGTCGATCGGCGATCCACGGGTACGGATGCTCGCCGCTGGCTGGTCCACCCGAGTCTCCTACCGAATGGTGGAGACGTACGCCCGAGTCATCGCCGCAGCGAACGCTCGCGGATTCGAGAGTCTCGCCGCCGCCTCCGACGCCGAGCTTGCACAACTCGTACGTCCCATCGGCCTGCTCCAAACCCGAATCGACTACTTGCGCTCTCTCGCGGAACTTCTCCGCAGTTGGGAAGCGGAGGGGATCGACCCGACTGGCGACTCAGCCGACTGCGACGCCCTGATCCTGGACTTCGCCACGCGAGTGCGAGGCGCTTCCTACAAGATCGGCCAATGCGCACTGCTGACCGCCCGCGGGTACCACTGCGGCATCGTCCCGGTGGACTCCGGCATGGTCACCAAGCTCGCACCCGCGTTGGGCCTCGTTCTACCAACGGGCGCCGTGGGACATGAGCGCATGAGGCACGTCCTTGAATCGACCGTGCACGCCCGCTCGGCCGAGTTCCGCTCACTGGCCACCGACAACGAGTACCAGGTGACCATCCCCGAGGAGGCCGAGCCCACCTGGTTCGCACACCTCGTCTTGATCTACTTCAAGCGCCTGTACCTGAACGGCCCCGATCCGCAGCTCTGCCGGAAGCGACCGGTCTGCTCGAAGGTCATCGGCTGCGCACATCGCGCCAGCCGTGCTTGACCCTCCGAAGGAGCGCCGTGGAACGACTTGACGTGATCGGCAACATCAGCCGGGACCGGACCCGATACCCCGATGGCCGTGGCGGGCCCCGGCTCGGCGGCGCGGCTCTGTTCCTGTCCCTGGCGGCGACAAGGGCCGGCCGCCAGGCGGCGCCGGTGTGCGTGCTCGGAGACGATCTCGTCCAACTCCCGAAAGCACTGGGGTTGGGCACGCTCGACTGGACGGCTCTCATCCAGGTCGAAGGCGCGTCCACCACCTTCGACCTGGAGTACGACGTACACGGCGAGCTGGTGGGAGTACACACGGAGTACGGCGTGGCCGAGAAGCTGACCGCACACGCACTCAGGCACGTTGACCAGCACCCCGGTGGCACCTACCACGTCTGCTGCCGCCGGCCTCTGGACGTGGCGGCCGTGCTTGGCCGTCTTGCCGCGTACGGGAGCGGCTTCAGCGTGGACTTCTTCCTGCCGAGCGCCAAGGACGTGATCCGCGTTGCCATCCCCTGGCTTCCGCTGGCCACCACGCTGTTCGTCAACGCCGCTGAGTACCGGCTTCTGGAGCGAGGGATCAACTGCGGTGCGCTCCCGGAGGTGGTCATCACCGACGGCCCCCGGACCGCAATGGTTCACCACTTCGGTCGGCAGGTCGCCTCCGCCGTACCGCCGCCGAGCCCCGTGCGCGAAGTCTCCGGTGCTGGAGACACCTTGGCCGGGACCTTTCTCGCCTATCGATCGCAAGGCGCGACCGCCGCCCAGGCACTGGCGGAGGCGACCTCGGCCGCAGCCCGGTACGTCTCGGCCCCACCCCATCCGATCCCCGCGCCCCGACGCGGCTGACCTCAGACTTGGGGGTCTCTCCCGGTGTCCGTTTACGTAGCCCACCGGCTGTTTGCCGCGCACGACCGTGCTCTGGCCGCCGACCTCGCCAATCGACTCGCCACGAAGATCGGCCCCGATCGGGTCTTCCTGCCGTTCTGTGACACCGACGAGGAGGACCTGGTCGCCGAGATCAAGGGTCGCCGCCTGTTCGAGCTGGACCGCGCACGTCTCGGCCGCCTCGACGCCATGGTTGCCATCCTGCATGGTCCGAGCCTCGACGACGGGGTCTGCATGGAGATCGGATACGCCGCTGCCTCGGGAGTCCCGATCATCGTGCTCACCACAGACTTCCAGACCTACTCGCTGACCGAACCCGGCCCTCGCCTCGAATTCCCCGACCCCCTCATCCAAGCTGTGGCTACGCGCATCGTGCGCGTCACCCAGCTCGGACCGCCAAACCTGCCGTCGGCCCCGCCACGATCCCGTTTCCCAGGCTTCCAAGCGCGCAACATGGCCCAGACGAACAAGGCTCTCGACGCGGCCGTCAACGCGCTGCTCGATCTACCGGATCGCGGTCCCCACTCGGTGGAGGCACCTCCCGCGATCGGCGCACCGGTCTACGTCGAAGCGTCGCCGTACACGGCGTGGGGTCGAGATCACTTGGCTAAGGCATGTGCCGACGCCGGCCACACGGTGATGGTGCCCCAGCGCTTCATCACATCGGACCCGATGGCAGGGGCCCTGGCCGACCTGACCGCGGTGTGCTCGGCCACTCGGCTGCTGGCTGACGTCTCCGGCGCGGAAACGCCGCCGGGAGCCGCCCTGCTCATAGGTGCGGCTGCGGCCAGCGGGGTGCGGATCGCAGCGTTCCAGATGCGCCCGACGTTCACGCACGCCCATGGCCGTGAACCGAACTGGCGAAACCTCATGATTCAGTACGCAGTCGACGCCCACCTCGACAACGGCGACGCCGTCCTGTCCTGGCTGACCGCATGAACCTCAACGAGATCGTCGGCGAGTACCAGACCCTGGTCCTCGAAGGCTGCGACGGAGTCGGCAAGAGCACGCTCGGCGAACGCCTATCGACAGACCACGGCTTCGTCGTCGTGCACTCCCCGAAGACACCCGACCACCTCGACCTCGCCACCCGCTACAGGAACATCCTCGCCGGCCCTGGCCGCATTCTCTTCGACCGGTGCTTCATCAGCGAACTCATCTACGGCCCCCTTCACCGGGGCCGGTCCCGGATCAACTGGAGCCAGGCGATCGATCTGGCCGAGAACGTCATCGGGCGTTCCGGCGCGCTCATCCACTTGACCGCACCACCGACCGTCATCCGTCAGCGACTACTCCAGCGTGATGGTGAGGCGGTCAGTCTGGAGGAGGTATCCGCGCTGGTGACGGGGTACGACAGGGTCTTCTCCACGCTCGCCGACTACACTCGCGTGCTCACCATCGACACCGCGGCCCTCGAACTTCCCTCGGCAGGGTGACGTACTGCCGGAGCCAGCACGCCGAACCCTCCGCTCCCGCTAGGCTTCCAGGGCACCTGCTGTATCGCCGTTGGAGGAGTCTTGGAGATCGGGTCCGCCCAGAAGCTCGCCTGGGAGAACAAGACCCTCAAAGGGTTCAACACCACCGACGTGGCCATGGAGTTCGGTCTCCTCACTGCCGAGGTGGGGGAAGCCTTCACCGCCTGGCGCAAGGGGCTTCCCGATCTGGGGGAAGAACTGGCCGACGTCTTCCTCTACTTGACAGCCCTGGCCGAGATGAACGGCGTGGACCTCGATTCCGAGGTCGCCCGGAAGATTGAAAAGAACGCCCGGCGCACGTATGAACGGAATGAGCATGGTGCTCAGATCCGGACGAGCGATGTCTAACGATCTCGTGCACGGTGGACATTGAGGCGTCGCGCTCCTGATCGCTGATCGCGGTCGTCTGGTGGGGCCGAGCCCCACACTGCTCATGGCCGTGTCCGGCTCACGGCCTCCACGGCGGGAAACCCGCTGAGGCGTCGGGGACCGCCGAGCTCAGTTCTCCAGCCCTAGCCAGAGGTCGTCACCGTACTCTTCTGCGGCGGCCCTTTCCTCATCCGCTGCCTCCTGCGCTGCGCTCGCCGCAGCGTCCATGGCGATCTTTTCGCGCCGCTCCTCCTCCATGAACTGCCGGATAGCGTCACGGTTGTATTCAAGGTCCGGTATCGCCTGGGCTACCACGCTCATAGCTGCTCCTAGCCGCGTGGCCAGATTCGCGGTGGACATGAGCCGGTGGTATGCCCGGCGCACACTCTCGGCCGAGACGTCGGCCGCCCATTCATAGCCTTGGTTGTCCAAGGGGGCCTTTGGCGGTTCCACACTCAGGATTCGAGGATCTGATCCGATCCGTGCGAGTGGCATCAGCAGGTGGGTGCTCCAGATGCAACAGGCTCCGCTCAGGGTGGTGGAACACGGAGGCCCCCACAAACCGCCATCGAACTTCGGCGATGCACCACTCCTCGTCGCCTAGCTGGTAGCCCTGTGCGCTCGTTACGTCGAGCGTCTCGACGCGAAGCGAATTCCTCGGATCCAGCCAGCCGCTAGCCTGCTCGGTCTCACCGCTCGCCTGGGAGAGAGCCGGGAAACGAGCGGGCACCCCTGCCAGAGCCCTACCCCAGCCCTGCATGGCTGCATCGCGGATGAACTCCGTATACGCCGGCAGGAGCTTCTCGACCTGCTCATTGGTCGCCTCGATGGGGGGAGCGATGAGCTCCAGCAGGTTGCTGCCGACTCTGCGCCCTCGAAGGGCATCGTGAGGCCGCGCCGCTGTCCTGCGAACCTGGGCATCGCGAAGGCGGTGGAGCGGCAGAACTGGGTGATGCGCCGACCTCGATAGGCAAGATCACGCCATTGCCTGGCTCCTGTCCGCACCCCCGAGCTACCAATCACCCTGCCCGTGCACACCTCACCACCTGTGCAAATGAATCCGTGCATTGCTGCATCGCTTGGGCCTGTTTAAGACAGAAACACAAGGTGTTGATGACATGTGTCGTTCGGTTAACAAAGATCCTGTGGAGTCGCAAGCTGACCTCCATGACGGGTGGTCAGCACACTGAACGCAAATAGTTCGACTCGCGGCGTCCGACCACCTGTGGTCGGTTCATGCGTGGCTCGCTTCCCATCGTTGCTACCTGCCCCTGCCCAGGGGAAGAGGAGGACAAGTGTCACAGCAAGTAGTCGAGTACTCCGCCGAACAGATCGCGGACGCCAACAAGGTTGCCCTCACCATGGAGGCGCTCACCGAGCGCCTGCAGGATGAGGACTTTGCGGCGCACTTGGCCAACAACCCACGCGAGGCGCTGGAAGCGTCGGACATGCGAATGGAGAAGGAGGCTCTTCAGGTCCTCATGGCGACCCAGCCGGAGCGCTTCGATAAGCTCTGTGAGGCGCTGTTCGACCTCGTCGACTCCGACTTCCTGCATGCCATGACGGCGCCCTGCTGCGGCTGACCCGTACACCGCGCACAGGTGTAGACACGTCACCTCGACGTGTCTACACCGTTCCGGGCGTGTGGATTGAGCAGCCCGCGGACGGGCGGAGGCTGACTGTCCACCTGCAGCCGGTCTCTCCTGTTTGTCCGTCCGTCATAGTACAGCGCCTTTCGAGAGGACCGAGATGGCCCGCGTCGCATTGGTCAACCTGGCCAGTCTTCCCATGCCTGGCAACGAACCAATCTTTCCGATTGGTTTGAGGTGTGTGCAAGATGCCCTTGATCGAGCAGGGCATCAAACCCGTCTAATTGATTTTGTCCAGGACCCCGGATCCGTGGACGACTTCGCCTGGGTCGCCGAGCCTTGGGATGCGATTGGGTTCACCATTCGCAACATCGACCCTATCGACATCTCTTGCGACGGCCATGTCGAGTACTACATGCAATTTCTCAACAAAGTGCGCACGACTCTCGATGCCTGCGGTCGTAGCCCTCTATTGGTCGGCGGAGGCCCGGGATACACCCTGTTCGCCGATCAACTGCGGGCTCGGCTCGGTTTCGACGTGGGTGTCATCGGACCCGGTGAACAAGCCATGCTCGACATCCTTGACGCACCCGAGAACTATCGAAGACTGGGAAAGAACATCACAGGCCGGCGGTACGATGGCTTCTTAACGGACACGCTCCAACATCCTGGTTCACTCATGGAGGTCTACACCCAGTTCGAAGGGGCAATGATCGGTGTAGAGACACGCCGGAAGACCTGCTATCAGGGGTGCGTCTACTGCCCGTACGCGTATCTCAATGGCGATAACAGTGGCGACCTGAAGCCGCTGGACCTCATTGCGTCGGAACTCCGAGCGATCCATGCTGCGGGCATCCGCCGAGTGTTCTTCACCGACGGAATCTTCAACAGTGAGCTCCGTTATGCCAAAGAAGTCGTAGCACTCATCACGGATTTGGGACTTCCGGGCCTGACCTGGTCGGCCTATTTCACACCCAAGCCGTTCGATGATGAATTCGCGGCGCTGCTCGCTGGAAGCGGGGTCGAATTTATCGTCATTTCTCCCGATAGCCTCGATAATCGCGTCATGAAACTCCTCGGTAAAACTTTTGACACTCGACATGTGGACCGCTGTCTCGAACGCTGTCGACGACACGGCATACCGGCGCGAGTGAACGTCGTTTTCGGTGGCCCTGGAGAGGACGAGGAGAGTGTACGCAATAGCATCCAATATATAAATTCCAACCTAGAGGATGGCGAATTGGTCATGCATGTTGGATATCGCGTCCTGCCTCAGACCGGTATGGCCAGGCAGCTCGGGATGCCCGACGATGATCTACTTGCCCCGACGTTCTATCCGTTCCACGCCGATACGTTCTCGTGGATCATCCGAGATCTCGAGAGTCGTTTCATGCCGCCTAGCGTTCTCTTCAATTTCATGGCGGCGCGGAACTCCAGCAAGCGCATAGCCAAGGTGCCTCTCCCGGCGGACTCGAATGGGCACTCGCCCACGGAGTTCCCTTACCTGGCACTGAGTAGGAACCTTCCGCTCGTATGACTTTTCCCGGTGAAACGCAACTGCTCATGGAGACTGGCCGGGTGCGTCGGTTGACTCCAGAAGACATCGACGACATTCTGCAGATCGTCGAGCTCGAAGGGATGGACGCCCCAACACTGCTTCGGGAACTCGTGAGTGAAGGCGACTATCTCTGGATGGGGCTCGACTTGCCAGCCGGAGGTCTAGGCGCTGTGCACCGCAGCATGAGGTGGGGGAATCATCTCCTGCTTAAGGGAGTGTTCGTCGACGAGCCTCTGCGCGGCAGTGGTGCGGCGCTGGAGTTAGCGTTCGCGCTGCGTGACGCCGCTCGTAACGACGGGTATGCCGGCATAGCCGCGTGGGTCGAGCCGAATAAACCAGAGGCCGCGCTAGCCCACATGCTGCGGTTGCAATCAACGGGCACACTGATGCACCGCTTTGAGATACCGGCACCGAACGACGGCCCATGCGCCATAGCCCCGCTTGCCAGCTGCGGCCTGATCACAGTGGAATTGCCTGAGCCAGCAGTGCCCACTCCGCTGGTAGAAGATCTACTGAACAATGGCTTGCCTGCAGCCGTGCATTGGGTTCACGACCGCCACCGCCTGGTGCTGAGCGGTTTCCCCCCGCACTCCATTGGTCAGCTTGACCTTGTGCTTTCGGCGGCAGGACCGGTGGCCCAGGCCAAGGGCACGCACTGGGTAGAGTTCCCGGTCCCCGCGGCAGATCTTCCAGCCGCGTTTTCTTTGGCCGCGCTGAAGGCGCGCCGCATCGGTCGGACACCTGTCCGACTCGGGCGTTTGGACTTCGGCGCGACTCATCACGCCGCTGATCGTGGTGCGAGGAGGAATGCCGTGCATGACACCGAGTGAGGTACGGCCCGTGTCCCTGTATTTCGCCCGAGAGAATACATGTACCGAACTTGGCCGCCATGGTGTCGATGCAGCAAAGTTCCTAAAGCTACTCGGGCGCTCCAATGAGAGCGAGCGAAGAGCTTAGTCGGGCACCATGCAGTGGTCCAATGTGCACGGTCGGCATTTGAAGCGAGCGGCACTGAGAACGTTGCGCTGCACAGCGTGGAGGCTTTTCTTGCCCCCTGACCTGGCTACCGTCTGCCATACCTTCCGGGAGCCATAGATTCGGCATTCGCCGTCGAGCAGGTGGTGCACGTTGAAAGCCCCCAACTCCCCGGCAATGAGTCCAACGAGCAAACGAGGTGTAGCGATGCTGACTCGATCGGAAATAAGGGCGTACCTAACTGCCACGGGATCGGCGCAGGAAGAACTCTTCACAGAAGCCCGACGGCTCAGAAAGGAACATTTTGGACCTACGGTAATCCTGCGTGGCGTCATTGAAATTACCAACGTATGCAGGGTGAACTGCGACTACTGCCCGATGCGCCGCGACAACACGCGGGAGAACGACCGCTATTTCATGAGCAGTGACGATATCGTGAAGCGGGCGCGCGACATCCGAGAAGCCGGAATCGACATCGTCCTCCTTCAAGGTGGCGAGACACCTCGCAACCTCGTCACGGTAGAGGATGCTATTCCCAGGATTCGCGAACTGTTCGACGGCCAAGTCGAGATCCTTTTGAATCTCGGGAACATGCGCCGGAGCCAGTACGAGCGCCTGCGTAACCTCGGGGCCACAAGCTACATCCTCAAACACGAGACAAGTGACCCTCACCTGCATGAGGCCGTCCGCCATGAGTCACTGGACAAGCGTCTGCGCTGTCTCAGGGACCTGCTCAACCTTGGCTACAGGGTAGGGACTGGTCTGATCTCCAGCTTGCCGGGGCAGTCTTTGGAAAGCATCATCGACGACATCGAGTTGACCCAGACGCTAGGGGTCCACATGTGCAGTGTGGCACCCTTTGTGCCTGCACCTAATACCCCCTTTCAGGTAGAGCCCGCCGGCACCAACGAGCTCGCGCTCAACACGATCGCCGCCCTAAGACTGCACCGGCCCCAGATGCTGATTCCGTCCGTAAGCGCCCTGGAGAAGACCTCCGCTGGGGGACAATCCCGAGGGCTCGAGGCCGGCGCCAACGTCATGACGGTCAACTTTACCGGGAGCAGCGACCGGAAACGCTATCTAATTTACGGTAAGGATCGCTACATAACGAGGAAGCGACACGTAGAGGATCTAACCCGAGCATCGGACCTGCATACCCGCGGTTCAGTCTTCCTTACCTCGGAGACGGGCACAGGTACTCCCCTAGGAGCAGGCGGCGAACGGAGGCGTGTGTCGTGAGCACCTCCTCCGTAACATCAGCGAATTTCAGACGCTTTTGGTTCGGGCAGACCCTGTCGCAGTTCGGGGCCAAAATCGGCACACTCGGCTTGTCGGTAACGGCCGTCGAACTCCTTAACGCGAGCACGCGGCAAGTCGGCATACTCGGGGCAGCTTCCACCGTCTGCTACCTCCTAATCGGCCTCCCCGCAGGCGCGTGGGTAGACCGATTGCTCAAGCGCAAGACAATGATGTGGGCGGCCCTTACACGCTGCGTCACCATCCTCGTGATCCCGCTTCTCTGGCTGGCAGGCGATCTGCGGATAGAGGTGCTATACGTCGTAGCCGTCGTAGTGGGCGTGGCGAGCGTCTTCTTCGACGTTGCCTACCAGTCGTATGTGCCGGTCCTGGTACCCGAGGAGGCTATCGGCGCCGCCAACGCACGCCTTGAGGCCACGGCCCAGATCTCAACCCTTGGCGGTCCGGCTTTGGCTGGCTTGCTCATGCGTGTTGTCAGTGCTCCCGTCGTCATGCTCGTGGACGCGGTCGCGTACCTCATTAGCTTCCTTTCGCTTAGCGTAACTAAGGATGCTGAGCAGAATCCCTCTCCAACCTCCGAGGTCAAACGGAACCTGCTGTCCGACATCGGGGAGGGCCTGAGATTCGTCCGAGACCAACCAGTTATCCGACGTTTGACGGTCTCCATGGGAGTGTCGAACTTCTTCGCCACCCTGGTCTTTACCTTGGTGCCTATCCTCATCATGCGCACCATCGGCTTCGACTCATTCATGCTTGGCCTCGTCATGACTTGTGGCGCTGCAGGGGGCGTGCTGGGGGCGTTGCTCGCACCCAAGGCCCGGCAGCGTTTCAGCGTGGGCACGGTAATGTCCTACGGTCTACTCACGGCGGCGCTCTTCACCGTCGCAAACCCCGTGGCTGTGATTCTCGCCCCGCACAGCAAAGTCCTGGCGGGAGCAGCCCTGTTGCTCGGCGAGTTCGGCCTCACTGTCGGCGCACTACTCTTTAACGTGACCCAGATCAGTCTGCGGCAGACACTCTGTCCCAAACACCTTCTGGGCCGAATGAACGCTTCTATCCGATTCGTCGTGTGGGGCAGCATGCCGCTGGCAGCGCTGGTAGCGGGTTGGCTCGGCTCGACGATCGGCGTCGCCGCCACGCTATGGGTTGGCGTGATCGGCAGTGTGGCGACGGTCCTGCCGATCCTCACCATCGACCGACTGATGCCATCGCCCCCTAGTGCGACAGAAGCACAGGAGCGGGAGACCGCACTGTGACTTCTCAGGCACGTCAGGACCTAGTGACACGAATTTTGGCGCACGGAGTCCACGTCAACGACGAGCCTTTAGACGTTGCCGGATCCTCCTTCCACTTGCTTTGTGACCAACTGGACCAGGCAGGCGTGCAGCCCGGCAACATCGTCGTGCTACGCGGCCTGCAAGGCCGCGATCTGGTATCGGCCGCAATGGCGGTCTGGAAGCTGAACGCAGTACCTCTACCTGTCCCACTTCAGGGACACTCGCGCGACGACGAGGCTGCCCAGGCCCTCTTTGACGCCTGCCAGATCACAGAGACCCTGACCGTGCTGCCGGCTGCCCCAAGTCACAAGGCAATCCGGCTGGGTACTACAGCGGTGCTTCACCGGAGTTCGGGCAGCACCGGCAGTCCGAAGCTCGCCCGCCGCAGTGTGGCAAGCGTGCTGCAAGATGCGGAAGGTTATCGTAGCGGTCTGGGGCTGACCCCTGGTGAGCGCGTGGCGATCCCGGTGCCGCTCATGCACTCCTTCGGCTGGGGCATCACCATCGGCGCGCTCCTGAGCGGATGCGACGTCGACGTGGCCCCCTTCGTCCGGGCAAGCGCTCTGGCTCACAAGGTCGACTCCGGAACCGCATCTGTTCTAGCCATCACTCCGCCCGTAGCCCGATTGCTCGTTGAGACACAGCGTCAGGGTAAGTCCGTCCCGCGCGCCGCAATGGCCGGTGCCGGCCCCGTACCGAACGATCTCGACGAAGCGTTCAGGACACGGTTCGGAGTACCGCTGCTGCGTGGGTATGGCTCCACCGAGACCGGGGGCACCTTCTTCGGAGACAGAGGAATGGGTCGGCCGGTTCATGGGGTCGACATCGTCGCGCCGTCACCGGGCGAGCGTGGCGAGTTGATCCTGCGGCTGGCCGCACCGGTGGAGGGATACCTCGGCGATGAGCACATACCCCTTCGGAAATGGCATACCCGCGACATCGTCCGGCACGACGTTGACGGCTGTGTGTACTTCGAGGCGCGCGCTCAGGGGCCACTCCGACTGAACGGCCGTTTTATCGATGCAAACATCACCGAGCAAATTCTGCGCGCAGTCCCAGGAGTGACGAACGTGTCCCTCCTGGTACTGCCGCGCAGTGAAAGCCCAGAGACCGAAGACTTCTATGCCGTGGTCGAGGGCAATGCCGCTGAAGAGAATTTGCTCGCGTCCCTGGCCGAGTCGCCAGCCGGCGTGCCTATTCCGCGAGTCATCGTCTGTGAGCAGCTCCCTACGACCACATTGGGCAAGCGTGACCGGGGTGCGTTGATCGAGATGGTACGGAAGGCGAGTGGATGACAGACCTGACGCAGCTCCAAGCTTGCGAACTGTTAGTCGCACAACTGGTCGTGGGAGCCATGAGTGATCGGGGGATCAATGCCCCCAAAGCGGATGAACTGGTAGAAGACCCCGGGCTGCGAACTCGCGATCTCTCGTTGTTCGGTCTGAGCTCACTCGATTGGATCGCCCTCGCGACCCGGCTAGAAAACACAATTGGCGCAGAGATCCCCGACCAAGTGCTGGTTACTCCTAAGCAGCGGTGCGTGGCGGGTTGGGGACAAGCAATCCTGGCGGCCCGTATGAATCTTTCCGAAACTCCTCATTAAACCCAGCAACCCCGAAGGGGGAAAGATGCACGAAACACAGCGAGGTCGTCGCTACATAATCGTCGATGATTTTCTGAGCGCGCCGGACTTCGCCGCCGCCCAGGACCTCATGGACCGTACGCCGTGCACCCTGCGAGAGAGCGTTATCTCAACCGAAGACGGCCCCGCCTTTCGTTCCCGAGGCACCCGCTTCGGATTGGACCTCGGGTCCCCGGGCGCCGGCGAACAACCTCAGGTGTACGAGGAACTGGCCCGTGCTGTTCGCACGCATGCCCACTTCTACGGTGAGGCAGGCACCGAGTGGGACAGCCTCACATTCACCTTCTGGAAATATCCAGTGGGCAGTCGGCTTGGTTGGCACAACGACGCTGGACTGGGCCGACAGGGCGAGTTCATTCTTTTCCTCCACGATCGGTGGCGCCCCTCCTGGGGCGGCGAACTGAAGCTGATCGACGAGGATCCCCAGCCGGTACCTGAGGAGGAGGCCGCCGAAAACGACCTGGTCCTACGGATGGAAGCGCGAATCGAGCGCAGTCCGCTCAGCCCCATCGCGATCATGCCCAAGCCGAACCGGCTGGTCATGGTCAAGTCGGACACCATCCACACGATCGGTAGAGTGGACCACACCGCAGGCGACAAGCTACGCCGCACACTTACCGGCTTCGTTTCGAAGAGCCCGAAGCGTGAGCGGACACGAGCGAATGCGCTGGAAAACCTCAGTGCAATGTTCGCCAACTAACTATAATCACCGGCCATGCGCCACAATCCCGATCAACGTGCCTGGAGGTACGCATGCAACCATGGCTTGCTGAAAGCCCGGCCCATCTCGAGCGGTGGATCGATGAACAGCGAGTCGATCGTGCATCGCTTGAACGGGTACTCAACGGCCTGGACATCGTTCTCCAGGGCAGGGTAAGCGAGCATGTGAGCGGCGGCCAGGAACCCAAGATATTCGTCCCGGGTCTGTCCGAGGCCGTCTGGTGGGACAACGATCTCTTCCCGTGGCTGTCGCATGTGGAAGCTGCGACGGAGGACATCACAGCAGAGTTCGACGGTGTGGGCGGCCTAGTCGGCAGTCGGATCGTCGACAACCCCACCGAACTCGCCGACGAAGGCCGGTGGTCAGCGCATTACCTCTACCACTCGGCCAGGGCCTACCCCAGAAATATCAAAGCCTGCCCGAAAACCGTGAAGGTGCTCCAACCCATTTCCGGCGCGTTGGGATGCGGCATGACATACTTCTCGGTCCTGGACCCTGGCACGCACATCGCACCGCACACAGGATTTACCAACGCTCACCTTCGCTGCCACCTCGGTCTGGTGACACCAAAGGGCGCCCGGATGCGACTCGGTGATGAGGTGAGAGAATGGGAGAGGGGCAAGGCATTCGTCTTCGATGACTCTTTCGAACACGAAGTATGGAACGACAGCAACGGAGGGCGAGCGGTCCTGCTGTTCGATATCTGGCACCCCGAACTTACCCAGATCGAGGTCCGGGCCATCGCCTTCCTGATGGAGGTCTCGAGAAAGCTGATCTATCGGAATTTCTGGGCTCAGGAGTTCGTGGCCTGAGATCGGCCCGAGACCTAGCCTGGAAGTTTCGTGAGTCCGCTGGCGGTGTCGGTGGACCTTTTCGTCCCGTGGGGCTGAGGCTGTGCAGGTTGAGGGCCCGAGTGTCTTCTCGGGTGGACGCCGGGTTCCACTGATCCGGGTGGTGCCGTGCTGTCGTAGGGACGGGGAATCCGCTGGTCAGTCGGGGTTCGGTAGGAGTGCGAGGCGGTTGAGGGCTGCGGTGATGTGACGGGGCCAGGGCCAATGCCGGGCGAGGCGGAGGATCCACCGGTGGCCGGTGGTGACGAGCTGTCCGGCCGTGGTGAACAGGCGGAGACGTAGTCGGCGGGATTCCCAGAGGCGGGCCTTGCCGGTCAGGGCGAGCATCGGCATCCAGGCCAGCAGGTCGAGCGCGATCTGGACGATCTCCAGCCAGATGCGGCTCTGGGCCGTGTGGTGCAGTGGGAGATTCCGCAGGCCGGTGGCCCGGGTGGCCCGGATGCGGTCCTCGGCCCGGGCCCGCAGCCGGTGGCGGAGCTCGAGTTCGGCGATCGGCCGGCCCGCAGTGTTGGGGGCGAAGCACGTCAGCCGCGTGCCGTCCGCGTCGGTGAGCCGCAGCTGGGCCCCGGGGTGCGGTCGTTCCTTGCGGACGATCAGCCGCATGCCCTTGGGCCAGCCGTCCTGGACGTCACCGGTGAGTTCGGCGACCCAGGCCCCGTCGCGGATCTCGCCGTCCGTCCCGACAGCCGACGTCCAGGCCGATGCCGGAACTTTCAGCACGTGCTGGTGGACCTGCTCGGTGACCGTCATGCCGACCGAGTAGGACAGCCACCGTCCTCGCCGGGCGAGCCAGGCGACGAAGTCGTGGGTGCCGCCCGCGGAGTCGGTGCGGATCAGGGTCCGGTGCCCGCGCCGGTACTTTCAGCACTTGCTGGTGGACCTAGTTGGGCGGCGGTCATGTGGTCGGCCGCCGTGTTCGAGCCCGCGTTCCCGGGCCTGAGCAGGGCCGCGACCGGTTCACCCGTGCCGCCCGGCCCATGGTCGACGAACCCCATCAGGGGGTGATGCCCGTAGGTCCGCTTCCAGGTCGGGGCCGCGTCCTCCTTGTCCGAGTGCGCAATCACCAGCACCCCGTCGAGATCGACGGTCACCGTCCCACCCGCATCAGGCGCTTCCCCGCTGGCCAACCGCCAGACACGGCCGCGCGCTTGGGGCCGCGCGGCATGGATGACCCGCAGGGCCTTCTCCCCGGAGGCTGCGAGGGTGTCGATGAGGCGGGAGGCCGTCGGGTCGGAAGCCACCGGCCCGAACACCGCCGGTTCGGCCCGCAACATCCCCGCATCCGCAAGGCAGTCCCCACCCAACGCAACCGCCAGCGCCACGTCCAGCAGGATCTTGCCCGGATCGTGCACCGCCCGAGCCTTCCGCCACGGCGTCAGCGCCGCTGATATCGCGGTGTCCAAACCGGCCTTACGAACGGTCTCGCCCAGCAGCACACCCCCGGCCTGCGAGACCACCGCCCGGCCACCACCCTCGATACGGACACGCGGGTACGACCCGATACTCTTCTTCACCTGGGAAGTGCCTCCGGCTGGAGCAGGAACAAGGACCTCGACAATCCTCATTCTTGCTGGTCAGGGGCACCTTTCGCTTACCTGACCACCCGTCGGATAGTCCGCTTCACGAAAGCGCGAGGTTAGGGCGATCCTGATCGATCTGATCGAACTCTCAGTGCTCGGCTTTGCCAGCTACTGGGCGACCCGCTCGCCGTCCACGACGCCACCATCGACCAGGGCCGGCCACCGCATCCACCAGCGGCACGAAGACGGCCCAGACTCCGCGGTCGGGGAGATCATCCTCACCCTCATCCCCTGCGAGCACGCGTGGGCTCGCGCTCGCCGGCGGCCTTCAGGGGGCGAACGCGTGGGCGACATATTTGAACTGCTGGACCCCCTGGCGGCGGGGCCGGGCAAGGGCATCCGCAGTGGTCTGCGCCAGGGGCGGGCCGGCGGCCTCGTCGCAGCTCCGAGGACTGATTCGCTCACGGCAGACGAGGAAAAGCCCCACAGGGCTGGATTCACGCTCGGAGGCCATGTCAACGTACAAGCCCGAGTAAATCACCAGGTCAGAGGCGTGCGAAGCGATGAGGGTGCCTCATGTTCCGGCGCGTCTCTCGGTCGCCTGTCTCGCGCCCTGGTCCCTACCAAGGAGGCTCACCTGCCCGAAAGCCGCACTTCGGTCGGCCCGATTCGCCGCCTCGGCGCTCGATGCAGGCACGCTTGGCCGCCATACGAATGCGGACCACGCAGCCCTCTCCGCGTCCTTGTCCCTCTACCTCTGCGCCGCCATGGTTCTTCGGGACGGGGCTGGTCAAGTACGGATATAGCCGAGACCTGGTGGTGCTCGCGTACGTCGCGGCCGACCCGTGAGCCAAGGTCCGTGCCGTCGCCTTAGCCGACGGCGCCCCCCGAACGCGTCGTGGTCCTCGAACGCGTCGTGGTTCTCAGTCTCAGTCAGGTACAGAGGCCGGGCTCGTGGCCTTGGCCGACGACATGCCCCCGTGCTCATCTGCCGACCTTCCTCGTAAGCCCCGATTTCCGGGCGGAATATAGACCACGATCCCCGGTTACCGAAACCGGGGATTCCCTGGATCGTTTAGGGCGTCCGCACTGACTGCTTGGCGGTGGATCGCGTGCGGCCCGGCCGTTGACCTGCCCTATCCATCGGAGCTAGACGTGTGCGAAAAATTGCTGTCTATACAGAGCGTTGCAGAGATATTGGACATAAGTCGACGTTCGGTCTACCGGTACATAGCTCTGGGTGAACTTTCGGTTATCGACCTCCGCACGGGTACGGAGCGCTCTCGCGTGCGAGTTCCCGGAAGTTCTGTGAAAGCTCTCGTTGAGCGGCGCACTAGCTCTGTTGTTTCCACTGCCGCTCGGGCGGGATAGCTCAATGCGCCCATATTTCAGTTGATTCGAGAAAGGCAAGATGCCGTACCTGCGTAAACTTCCGTCCGGGAAGTGGCAAGCGACAGTCAGGACGCCGGCGGGCGACCGGGAAACCGAGACATTCGCGCTCAAGGATCAAGCGCGGGATTGGGGCGCTGAGCGGGAGGCCAAATATCGGCGGAGAACCCACGGAGATCCGCGTGGCGGGAAGATAAAATTCCAAGAATGGCACGATCGCTGGTGGGAGGGGCGTGTTGTTGAGGCGCACACGCTTCGCGGAGACGCCTCTTCGATACGCAACCACGTAATGCCGTACTGGGCGGACTGGGAAATGCGGGCGATAGGACGCATTGACATACAAACGTGGGTCCGCAAGTTGATTCTTGCGAAAAAAGGCGCATCGGCGATCCGGCGCTCGTATAACCTGATGCACTCGCTGATGCAGGCTGCGGTGGATGAAGACATCATTGCGGTCACGCCATGCCGACGAATCGACTTGCCGCCGGAGAATGTGAAACCTCCGCAATGGTTCACGCTCAACCAGGCCCAAGCGATTCTTGATGAGCTGCCGCAGCCCTGGCAAACGATGGCCCTGCTCGGCTTCTACACCGGCCTGAGGTGGGGTGAGCTGTCAGGGCTCCATGGGAAGAGGATTGACTGGCGGCGGTCGCGAGTTTTTGTCGTCGAGGTCAACACGAAATCCGGTATCAAAGAATACCCCAAGACCGCAAAGAGTCGTCGAGAGGTTCCCTTGCCTGCCCACGTCCTTGATGCTCTGTCGCGTCACATGCATGGAGAGGATCGTGCCGGTGTCGTTTTTACTACGGTCACCAAGGGGCGATCCGGGCGATTGCTCGATGACGGAAATTGGAGGCGTCAGACGTGGTGGCCTGCCCTGCGGGACGCTTATTTCCTCGACGAAGGCAAGCAACGAGCTGTTCCCGAGTATCCGCCGCACTCCATGCGTCACACATGCGCTTCGTGGCTGGTGCAGAAGGGGGTGTCCCTGTATGAGGTGCAGCACTTGTTGGGGCACGAGAGCTATCAGACTACTCAGCGGTATGCCCACCTCGCGCCTGATGCGCACGAGGCCGTCCTCGGCGCGTGGACACGGCTCGATTCGCAGCTCGTGGTCCCCACCGAGGCCGCTCGGCGATGACCGGGTCGCGATGATCGAAAACTAAGGCACTGACGCTCCGTGTATGTTTGGCCCTGCTGGTTCGGTACGAACCGGCAGGGCCTTCGTGCTCTCATGGGACAAGCGTTGTGTGGAAGTGGGATGGCGGCCTCTGATGCTCGCGTCCTGCGGTGACGCACGTGTGACGCATGAGGGGCCGCACTTGTAGGTGGAAGATGCCATCTGACCTGCATGTTCCCTTGTGATTTGCTGGTTGCGCATCTTCTCTATGACGCATCATGTGGAGTGCGTGGCGATTCTGGAGCCTGCGGGCAAGGGCTCCTGACCTGCGGTTTCGCCGAGTGTGCATTATGTGCGCTGTGGGCGTTACGGGCGGTGTCTTGACGCATATTCGACGCACGATGGGCCCTTCTGACGCACGTTCTGATGGGCTGTCAGGTGCTTGTTTCTGCAGGTGACGGCGTGTCGAGTGCGGATTGAGGGGCTCCCTCTTTGCCGCCTCTTGGTGAAGTCGTGCTCGATGTGGCCTGGTTTAAGGCTCAGTAAGAACGGGGTCCGTAGGGGCTCCAGTGGCCGGGGAAGGGCTTGAGGCCGTCGCCGCTGGGCTTGGGCGGGGAGGGCGGCTTCGGCGCTGCGTCGGACTCGGTGAGGTGCTGGAGCCGGGCGTCCGTGAAGGCGAGCCACGCCTCGATCTCTGTTCTTTCCTGTCCGGGTGGCAGCGATGTGGCGTGGTCGCGTACTGCTGTGATGTATTCGGTCAGGCGCTTGGTCTGGTGCCAGGCGTCTGCTTGTTCTTCGAGGTGCTTGACGCGATAGGCGTAGGTGTATGCGGTGGGCGCTTCCTCCATGGCGGTTTCCCAGCGCCTCTGCTGGGCTTCCCTGGCCTGCTGGTCTGCAAGGCATTTGTGTTCTGCGGCTTTGCCGCGGAGGTCGACTTCTTGTGCGATTTCACGAGTTGGTCTTCTAGAGGCCTGTCGGGGACATCGGCCCATTCGCTCGCACGGTGCGGGCTGCCGCCGCGGAGGATGAAGCGCAGGCGGTTTGAGGGGGTGTAGTCGAAGCGGGCGATGCGCATCCATGAGTGCTTCTTGGCGTCGGCGAGTTCCTTGTCGGTGGGGATGTGTTCGCTGGGGTCCTATTCCTGAAGGACGAGGAATCCGACGCTTTCGCCTTGGGCGGTGATGGTGAAGTGCGGTGGTGCGCTGCGGCGTCGGCGGGGTAGGGGAGCGCCTTGCGTGGTTCCGAGTGCCGGCTTATGGCCTTGTGACTCGGTGGCGATGATGAGGGCCTGGATGATGCGCAGGGCTCGGCCTTGGATGGATTTGGTGAGCCCCATGGGCTGCGGCCGTTGTTGGAGGGCGGCCACGAGGGAGTGGGGTTTGGTGAGTCTGGGCGGAACGGGGAGCGGGGTGGTTCGGCGAGGCGCCAGGCGGGGATGTCGACGAGTTTGATTTCGTAGCCGCGGTGGGTCCGGTATGCGTAGAGCTCATGTGTGCGCGGGATCTTGCCGGACTTGCGGGCGGTGTTCACCCGTGATGTCCAATTCACTGCGTGCGGTCCGGTTTCGATGGGCTTGTGAGGCAACTGTCGTTCGCGGCCAGTTCTTCGAGGAGTTGGTCTGTGTAGTTCGTACGGGCCCTGGGTGCGGCCTTGGTGCGTGGCGGTGCCGGCTTGCGGCTGGGCTGCGCGAGTGGTGCAGCGTTCTGCTCGACGGGGCAGATGCCGCGGTCGGTGAGATGCTGCCGCCCTTTGTCGGTGAGGTTGGCAGTCCAATGCCCTCGGCGTTTAGTGATTCTGATGAGTCCGCGACTCTGCAGTGCCTGAGCGCTGACCTTGAAAGTGCTGTCCGGCCAGACTCCGTCGGGACACCCCTGGCTGACCCAGTCGAGCACGGTCTGCTGCCGCTCGTTGAGGGTCTGGTGCATGTGGACCTCTCGCGGTTCCCGGGTGTGTTGCCCCGGAGACGATGCCCGTAACTTCCGCGGTAATTCCGAACGTTATGAGAGGACGTTCGTTCGGATGAGACGTGTTGCGTGGCCCGCGCATCGGAGTACAGCAGGCTACGGAAGCGCGCTCGCCCTCGCTGACCCGCCCGTCCCGCAACAGGGCCCGGGGTGCTGCTGTATGACGGGCATCGCGTGTCGTCATGCGCCGCGGTGTTTCACCCACCACTGACAGACACGTTGTCTGGTATCAGAACGCAGAACACCCTGAAGGACAGAGATCGACCAGGAGCGCAGGTTCACCGGGCCAGAATGGGCCAGCCCTTACTCGTGATCTTCGAGGTACTTCTCGTACTCGTCCTCGTATGGATAGCAGTCGTCGGCAGTGGCAAGGTCGCTGCCTTCACAGAGGCTGTACTTGTAGGAGCCATCGGGGTTGCGCTCTTGAGGATCAGGCAGGCCGGTGTCGCGAGCGAAGTCACTACCGTCGTCGGCCCCCTCCGACGCCGAGGCGCCATCCCGCGCGATGTCGCGGTATCGTCGCTCGGCGACGGGCGTGAGCTTGCCGCTTTCGCAGTCAGCGGGGTCCTCGACCATGTAGAAGAGGACAGACCAAAAATCCCCGTCCGTCGTCTCATCGCCCTTGACCCGCTCCGTCTCATGCCAGCAGACGGTCCACTCGCCCTCGGGGTCGTCCAGGGAGCTGTAATCACGCCCCCCAGCCCCCGTGTCCAAGCGTGTCGCGTAACCCGCCGCCTTGGCGGTCAGCGCCGCATCATTGAACGACCTCCCCTGCTGACTTGCCAACAGAGGTGCCTTGTCGCTCTGCGGGCTTCCCGTGCCGCCTTGCCCGTCGCACCCCGTCAGGGCAACGACGCCAGCAAGCACCAGCATCGCGATGCACTTCCTCATGGCTCCCCCTCCGGCGAGTCTGCCGATGATCGCTCTGGATGGTAGTGCAGGAGCCAGATACAGAAGACGGCATCCACGGACGCGCGCGTTAGCTCAATGAATGCCTGGCGGTACGCTGCCGGCGACCGGCCACCGCCCCGGTCCAGCAGCACCGCTGCCGATACCAGCCTCGAGAAGGAACTTACGGTGACCAAGCCCCTAACGCACAAGCAAGCCCTGGCAGCAGTCATACAAGCTCTCGGCGGAACGTGGGACCCACCGCGTGCCGCTCTGGCACTGCGTCTCGCCGGCTACGAGCCAGCTACCTCGCAGGCCGGCGAGAAGGAAGCGCGCCGGATCCTGCGCGAACTCACCGAAGAGGGAACGATCGTCCGGCCCGACCCCGAGCGTACGGAGTACCACCCTCTAGGAACCTGAGGTTGCGGACGACTCCCTGCCCGGGCCCGGGTCGTCCGGCACTGACGAGGTTCGTGGTTCAGCGAAGGCGTGATCAACCAGGGCCTTTACTACCTGTCGTGGCTCACCCGGCACCGGAGCGCCTTCGGCAGCCTGGTCCGCGACAGGCTCGGAGTGCCGATCGCAGCGCAGGTCCTGTGGAGCGCCCCCCGCCTGATCTGTGTTGCCGGTGACTTCACCCTGAGCCTGATCCGCTTTGACGGACATTCGAGATCAGGGGTTCATCCCCGGGAGGACGTCCATCATGGAGAGCATGGGGAGAAAGAAGCCTCGCCGCCCTCGCCGTTCGTTCACGCCGGAGTTCAAGGCCGAGATCGTCGGGCTGCGCTGACGCGGTGACCGCTCGGTCGGACAGGTCGCCAAGGACTTCGAGCTGACCGAGACCGCGGTGCGGGACTGGGTGAAGCAGGCCTCTGCTATCGCCGGGTCTGCCCGGCATCTGGCATTGTCCTCTTCGACCTGTCGTCGAATCGATACGGTGCTCTCCTCGCTCTGCCTCTGACGACGGTGGTCCCTACAGGTGAGTTCGTACTCCTCCAACGGAACCCCACTGCTCCGGTATTCGACTTCGCACATGACGGTTAGCGTAGAAGCAGCGCCTACGCGGACGTGGGGAAGAACGGTCTTGGTCAACCAGCTTGCGGATTCTGCCCATGAGGGACCAACGGGGTGCGTGTCGCGTACGCTCCGAGGCCAGCCGCGTGGGCTCGCGTGGTGCGGCGGCGATGGCCGCTCTGAGGCAAGCCATGGGATACCACCGACGAGCAACCGACGGTCCAGGTCAAGCCGCAGCCAGGCACACCCCCCCCAACACCGCCGCCCGTCCACTCGAACGAAACAAGAGCAGACAGATTCCCGCCAGTCAGCCGGTTTTGATCAATCGGTGGCTCGCTACCAACGCTGTTGGGCAGGATGCCGTCCTGGGGCATTGTCGGTTGAAGGACCGGAGGGGGAACATGGCGATCAGAGTGTTGCCGGTGTCTGCGGAGCAGTCGCGGCTGCTAGACGCGATCATCGCCTTGGGCGACCGGAACACGAAGTACCTGGGGCTGCTGACGCCGCCTGCCTACCGTAAGCACGCCGAGGACGACGGCCTGCTGGTGGCCCTGGATGGCGAGGAGGTGGTCGGTTACGCGCTCTTCGGGCTTCCCAAGCGGAGTTTGCATGTGAGGCTGGCTCACTTGTGCGTTGCAGAGGAGCGCCGAGGCCAGGGTGTCGCTCGTGAGCTGATCGAGGCGATCCGTGCGCGGCACGCCCATAGGCTCGGTATCCGTGCGAAGTGCCGGCGCGACTACGGGCTCAGCAGCATGTGGACGGCGCTGGGCTTTGTCCCCAGGGGAGAGAGCCTGGGGCGGGGCAAAGACAAGGAAACGCTGGACACCTGGTGGCTCGATCTGGGGCACGAGGACCTGTTCACCGAGGCCCAGAGCGATGCGTTGCTGGTGGTGACCGTGGACCACGGTGTGTTCGCCGGGCTGCGCGGTACGGGGACGGAACGCGCTGTTGAGGAGTCGCGTGCTCTCGAAGCGGGATGGCTCGCCGACCTGATCGAGCTTGCCTTCACTCCGCAGCTTCTGCATGACGTGCGTGATGTCGAGGAACGTGAGGCGCGCACCCATCAGCGGGCGGGCCTTGCCGAGCTGCGGTCCCTGTCTCCCGACAGTGCTGCCGTTGCCGTCCGCTTGGAGGAGCTTGTCGCGACAACGGGGAAGGAGATGCCTGGTGTTCCTCTTGATGGTCGGCAGCGTGCCCGCTTGCGCTACGTGGCCGAGACGTCGTGTGCCGGGCTCCAGGTACTGGTGACGCGCGATCCTGCACTGACGGCTCTGGCAGATATCGCCTTGGACATCGCAGGGGTCAAGGTCGTCTCCCCGGCGGTGGTCACGCTGCATGTGGACGAACTGCGCCAGGCCCAGGTGTACCGTCCAGCTGATCTCATGGGCACTGCCTTCTCCGCCGAGGAGATTGCGCCAGGCGGTGAAGGAGAGTTGGTCGGCTTTTTCGAGCAGGCCGAAGGCGACCGTGGAACGGCCTTCGCGGAACGTCTGAAGAGTCTCGCCGCTGACGGGGTGGTGTGGCGCAGGGAGTTGCTCCGGGACGGAGAGGGGCATCCGGTAGCCCTCTACGCCTGGGCCATGGACGGCCGCACACTAAACGTCGCGTTCCTCCGCACGGCATCGCACCGGCTGGAGGAGAGCCTTGCGCGGCAACTGCTGTTTATGCTCAAGCGGCTCGGCCGAGAGCGAGGGGCGCAGGCGATCCGTATCACCGATCCGTTTCTGTCGCAGGCAGCGATGTCGGCCGCCAGTGCCGACGGTTTCATTGAGCACGAGAGCGGCTTCACCGTACTGCTGGTCGACGTCTGCGGATCTGCCGTGGCCGTCTCGCGGAAGGCGGCAGAGATCGCAGGGCGCATGAGACGGTCGGCGCCTCGGCTCGATGAGCGCGTGTCGCCGGAGGTCGCGAGCATGGCCGAGCGGGTGTGGTGGCCGGCCAAGCTGATCGACACGGCCCTGCCCTCCTTCATTGCGCCCATCAAGCCGCGATGGTCTACGGAGCTCTTCGATGTTCCCGCCATGCTCGTTCCCCGGGACGACGTCCTGGGCATCAGCCGCGAGCACGTCTACTACCGTTCGTCCGGTCGCCGGGGAGAGAGCGCTCCCGCCAGAATCCTGTGGTACGTCAGTGAAGGGGCTTCCGGCCAGCAGGGCAAGATGGTCATCGGCTGCTCGCGCCTCGACGAGGTGGTCGTCGACGACCCCGACACCCTCTTCTCGCGATTCGAACACCTGGGCGTATATGGTCATGCCGAAGTGCGTGACGCAGCGGACGGGTCGGGGAAGGCCATGGCGTTGAGGTTTTCGGACACGGAGATCTTTCCCGTACAGGTGACGCACGCACGAATGACCGCGTTGGCCAAGAGGCTGGGACTACGGTGGGTACCGCCGATGCAGCTGTCGAAGATCAGCAGCACGCTGTTCCAGGCCGTGTACGAAGAGGGGCACCGAAAGACGTGAGTGATCCGGAGCGCGCGATGCTGCTGTCCGTCCACCCTCGGTTTGCCACGGCGATCCTGGCTGGGACCAAGACGGTCGAGGTTCGCCGGCAGCGCGTCGCCGCCTCACCGGGAACTCCTGTGCTCCTGTACGCGACCGCGCCCACGATGGCCATTGTGGGCATGGCGCGGATCTCCTCCGTGCAGGTGGCCTCGCCGCGGGAAGTCTGGTCGGCCAACCGCACCAGCGCTGGGATCAGTCGGCGTGAGTACGACGAGTACATGAGTGGAGCGACCCAGGCCAGCGGTCTGTCACTCGAAGAACCGATCACCTTCGAAGCCCCGGTACCGCTGGCCGCGCTACGAGCCTCGGGATCCTTCCATCCGCCGCAGAGCTACCGGTACTTGACCGGTGAAGACCTCCGGAAGGTCGCTCAGGCGGCACCAGTGACCGGTGCGGCCCTTCAAGGTGCACTCAACGACCTGACACTGGCCTAGGTGATAAACCAGGTGCTTCAACAGGCCGACCCTGTAATTCCGCTGCCGAACACTGCCCGGCAGACTAGCTCTCCGTAATGGAGAACCTAGGGAAAATCAAGGGGGAGCGGGCGAAGACAGCCAGGTAGAAGCGCGTTCCGCGGGTCGGCTCCACACCGAGGCGGGGAGCGGGCCTTCTTGAGGCGTCTCCAGCAGATCAGGCTGCAGGGCAAAGAGACGAAGGCGTCGTTGGAGTTCGGTGCGGCGTTCCCAGCGGACGGCGAGTCGTTTGAAGTGATGGAGAAGGGCGAAAGTCTGCTCGACGACGTATCGGAGCTTGCCCAGGCCCTTGATGTTCGGCGATCCCTTGCGGGAGATGACGGGCAGGATCCGGCGGTGACGCAGCTCGTCACGGTTGGGGTTGGAGTCGTAGCCCTTGTCGCCGAGGAGGGCTTTTGGTCGTCGGCAGGGCCAGCCCGCGACAGGTGGGATGCCGTCGACCAGGGCGAGGGTCTGGGTGACGTCGTTGACGTTCGCCGCGGTGGTAATGACCTTGAGAGGGGTGCCGCGGCCGTCGCAGATCAAGTGGTGCTTGCTGCCCGTCTTCCGCCGGTCGACCGGCGACGGACCGGTGTCGGGCCCCCTATTTCGCGTGGATGTGGGAGCCATCCACGCACGCGCGCGACCAGTCGAGTTCGCCGGCCGCGTTCAGCTTGGCGGGCAGGATCCGGTGCAACCGGTCGAAGACTCCTGCCTTCTGCCAACGGTTCAGGCGGCGCCAACACGTCTGCCCTGAGCCGAACCCCAGCTGCAAGGGCAGGAGTTGTCAGGCTATGTCGTTGTAGAGGACGAACAGGATGCCCTGCAGACAAAGCCGGTCCGACACCGGACGCGGCCCCGGCGACCGCTCCAGCCAGGGAGGCAGCAACGGCTCGATCAACCCCACAACCCATCGTCCACGATCCACGGTCGAGTACCCACACGAACAGCCGCATCGTCACACCGGTTACGCCCCACCAGCCCACTTCAGCAAGATCATGTTACGAGCTCTACGCGCCTGAGAGAGGGGCATGGTGGAAGTGCGCAATCTTGGAGGATGGGGCGGCAAGCCTCACTAGGATCGCTATCTTCGTTGAAGGCGTGGCTTCAGTACATCCAGATGATGGCTTCGGAGGCATTGTGGACGTTCAGATCCGGGTGGCGGGCATCGATTCTGGCGACCAACTACGCTCTTTGGGTGGCTGGTTAGGGGAGGGCGAGGGACTCCGGGGTCGCGTTGCTCTACTGGAGGGTCCTCCGGCGCCGGGCACGCTGGGGCCGCTGGCAGAGGCTGTCTCCGTAGCCCTCGGGCCGGGTGGCGCCGCGACGGCCGTGGCCACCGCCATCATCTCCTGGCTCCGGACCCGGCGGGCCAACGTGAAGATCAAGGTGACACTACCCGACCGAGGTTCGCTCGAACTCACCGCCGCGGGTGTGTCCGATCTCGATGCGGAAGCCTTGCGCCGTCAAGTGTCCGCTCTGTCAGCCTTGTTGGAATCGGTGGAGGAACAGAACACCGACACCGACCCCGACAGGCCGGCGCTGGCGTGACCGCGTTGTCGGGTGCGGGTGTCCGCGTCCTCTTGATTGCCACCTCCACGCACCAGGGTTCCACCCTGCCCTCGGTTCCCTCCGCCGCCCGGGGTCTGCGCGACCTGAGTACGGTGCTCGTCGAACGCTGCGGGGTAAGGACCGAGTGCCTGAAGCTGTTGATCGATCCGCCCGACGCCCGGTCAATGGCGCAGGCGGTCAGCGAAGCGGCGGGTGAAGCCGACTCGGTGCTGTTCGTGTACTTCATCGGGCACGGACTGCTCAGCTTTGACGAGGAGTTGTACCTGGCTTCTTGTGAGACCGATCGCCTCACTCCCGGCATGGCCGAGCATCAGGCGCTTTCGTTCACCGCGCTGAGGCAAGCCGTGAGCGCAAGCCGGGCGGCATCGGTGATCATTGCGCTTGACTGCTGCTTCTCCGGGCGGCCGCTGCGGGGCGGCACCAGGGTTCCGGCGTTCACTATGGAACCGGCTCACGGCGAGTACTTCCTGGGCTCCGCCGAGCAGCTCGCCCTGGCGCGTCCAGACGCCGAACACACCGCTTTCACAGGGGCGTTGATCCATACCCTCACAAAGGGCGATCCACGTGCACCGCATACTCTGACACTGGAAGCGGTCTATGACGCCGTCTTCCGAAGACTGCGTGCACAGCAGCAGCCGCTGCCGCGCCGCTTGGCTGGAGACCGCGCGGGCAATCTGGTCCTTGCCCCGAACCCCGCCGCCATACCACCCGAGCCTGCGCTGGAGGACTTCGAGCCGAAGACAGACCGGTGCCCCTATGCCGGTCTGGACTCGTTCACCGTGGACGACTCCGAGTTGTTTTTCGGGCGCGACGCGATGACTGCACTGCTGGTCGAGAAGGTCTCAGCTGCCGAAGGCGGTCCGGTTATCGTCGTTGGCCCGTCCGGCTCCGGGAAGACGTCGCTGCTGAACGCCGGTCTGCTGCCACACCTACGTGGTGAAGGACAAGGAAATGGCGCGCAGTCGGCCCTGCCCGGGGCCGCTGCCTGGCCCTGTATCCGTCTCACGCCGGGTGAGCACCCGCTGCGGCGACTGGACACGCAGCTCGTCGCCCCTGTCCCTGGCAGCACGGCGCTGAGCGAGGACTCGAACCTCATCCACGGCATCGTCGACCAACTCCTCGACGAACTTCCTGGCGGACGACTGATCCTCCTGGTCGATCAGCTTGAGGAACTCTTCACCATGTGCCAGGACCCGTTCGAACGCACAGCTTTCCTGCGCACCATCAACATGCTCGCCCACCCGCGGGAGGGTGAACGACTCCCCAGGGTAGTCGTCGTCTGCGCGCTGCGAGCGGACTTCTACGGTCAGGCTGCGGCACACCCCGAGCTGGTCGCCGCGTTACGCGACCGTCAGTTGCTGATCGAACCGATGAACGCCGACGAACTGCGCGCCGTGATCGAGCTGCCGGCTTTACGCGCGGGCCTCGCCCTGGACGACGGACTCCCTGATCTCATTCTTCACGAGATGGGCGCCCTGGGGCAGGGGCAGCCCGCGGCTGGAGTCCTACCCCTGCTCTCCCATGTGCTTTGGGAGACCTGGCGGCACAGTCCCGGATCGCGGCTCACCGTGGCGGGCTACCGGCAGAGAGGCGGCATCGAGAAGGCGATCGCGCAGAGCGCCGACGCTGAGTACAAGGCCCTGGACGAGGCAGGCCGGCTCTGCCTCCGCCGCATGCTGCCTCAACTGGTCCATGTCAGCGAGGTGACCGCCGACACCGCCCAGGCCGTGGACCGCTCAGCACTCCTTCACGGACTGCCGGACCCTGCAGCCGGGTCCGAGGTGCTGACACGACTCACCCGAGCCCGGCTGCTCACCCTCGACCGCGACACCGTACGCCTCAGTCACGAGGCGCTCCTACGCGCCTGGGAGGACCTAAGGACCTGGGTCGAAGCCGACCGCGACTGGCTACGCGCTCGCCAGCAACTCACGGCAGACGCGGCAGTCTGGGAACAGTCAGGACAAGATTCCTCCCTCCTCTACCGAGGTACCCGGCTCGCCGCGTTCCGCGAAACAGCTGAGCAGTCTCCCGGCGGGAGCACCGCCGAACTCGCTCCCGGATCCGCCGCCGAGTTCATCGCGGCCTCCCGGCGCCATGATCGCCTCGCCAAACGACTCCGAAACAGCGCCGTCGCTCTTCTTGCCGTACTGGCCGTACTCGCGACCAGCGGCCTCATCGGCGTAAACGTCTACTACAAAGAGGCGCAGCGCGCAGAAAAGCGGCAGTTGGCCCGATACCTCGCAGCCGAGGCCGAGGGCCTGCGCACTCTGCACCCTGGGCTCGCCAAACAACTCAGCCTGATCTCGTACCGGACGGACCACGACGCAGGACGCAACGCGCTGCTGAACAGTCAGCGGACACCCGGCATGATCAACGACGGCGAACCCGCCTACGACCTGGAGTCCAGCACGCGCAACGGATTGATCGCCTTCTCCACAGGGGACAGCATCGTGCTGCGCGCCGGCGGAGCAGTCGGCCGCATACCCGTCACGCTGAGCGGCCCCATGGCGGTCAACCGCGACGGCCACACGCTCACCGCCGCCGTCGCTACGGCTGCGACGCCCACCACACTGCGCAGCTGGGACATCACCGACCCGGCGCACCCCAGACCGCTGGCCACCCTGGCGCCGGACGCGGCCGTCAGCTCCCTCACCTACAGCGCGGACGGCAGCATGCTGTTCGCGGGGACAGCCACCGGCGAGATCCTCCGCTGGGACACACACGATCCCGCGTCTCCTAAGCCGTCGACCGCGATGCGCGGGCACACGAAAAGGGTCGACTCCCTGGCCGCGTCGCCGCACCGGGACCTGCTCGCCAGCATCAGCACCGACGGGCGCCTCCGCCTCTGGGACCTGCGCAGTACAGCCCAGCCCCCCAAGGCCACCGCAACCCTGCACGCGGCCACGTACACCCCTTCCACCACCTCGAATGATCACCCACAGTCGCCCCAGCGGGTGGCCTTCGATCCCTCAGGCACCCTGCTCGCCGCGCCCCCGGGCGAGAGTAAAGGAAAGGGAGACGCCGACTTCGGCGACGGCGTCAACCTGGCTCTCTGGAAGATCGATGCTGCTCGTTCTCCCCGACGGGTCATGGTGGCAGGGGACTCCGAGGACTCATCGGGTACCGCGACGTGCGCGGGAAGTGGCATCACGCATCTAGTGTTCAACCCGAAGGACAAGGAGATCGCCACCGGTTGCCGCAGTTCCTGGCAGCTATGGATCTACAAGTTCGGACCCGAAGCCCTGCTGCCCGGCGCATCGCTCGAGAATTTCAGCGAGGAAGCCAGCAGCGGAGTTCTTTTCGATCCGAGCAACACGCGCCGTCTGCTTCGGGCATCCGACCACGGCGTGCAGGTCTGGGACGTCTCCAACGGCGTCTCCCCGGGCGCCGCCGGATTTGTGCCGGCCCGTCCCTACCCAGGCGCCCAGCTTGACTTGGCCAAATCAGGCAAGCGCCTACTCCTGGCACTCCAAGGCGTCGGCAACAACCAACTGTGGGATCTCGATATGCCTCACAAGATCGCCCGACGACTGCTCAGTTCTCCTGCCCCGCGCCTCTTCATCAGCCAGGACATTGCGCTCAGCGCAGACGGGACGCTCCTCGCCGCGCTCGACGTCACCCGCAGGACACAGAGCGGCTACTACGTCGATCTGAATTTACGCGATACGTCCCGCCCGCAGGTCCCCACAGCGAGCATCGACGTGGACAACGGCGTAGCCGCACTGGCTTTCAGTCCCACTGCGTCCATCCTCGCGGTCTCGGACCTCAACGGCGCTATCGCCGACAACCACAAGACACCGAAGGTCTCCCTCTACGACGTGGCCGATCCCCACCACCCACGACTCCTCAAACAGCTCATCACCACAGCATTCGGCCTGGACTTCTCCCCCGATGGCACAACACTCGTCATCAACGAAGGCAGCCTCAAGAAGACCCGTCTGAGCAACAGCGCGAGAATCCGCGGCTGGGCCGTCGACGATCCGCGACACCCAAAGGTGCGGTGGACGGTCAAACTCCCCTCAGGAACCAACTTCGGACGGTTCGCCTACCGCCCCGACGGGAAACTGTTCGCGCTCTCCGACGAGAGCGGAACCCTCCGTCTGTGGCCAGTCCGCAACCAGCACCTCACAAGCACCCCCACCCAGCTCACGCTCGGCGGAAGCCACTTCAGCAACCTCGCCTTCAGCCCTGACGGGAACCGCCTCGCCTTCACCGCCAAGAGCGATAGTGATGACGGCGAGGAACGACCCGAAGTCTGGAACGTCTCCAACCCGGCATCCCCGACAAGGCAGTACTACCTTCCCTCGGGTAACTTCCACGACTTGGCCTTCACGCCGGACGGCAAGTACCTCGCGGTCGTGCGCAGATTCGCCGGCGTCGATCTCTGGGACCTCAAGACCTCCCACCTCAACGCCGACCTCTGCAACGCCATCGGTGACCCCATCACCAAAAACCAGTGGAGAAAGTACTTACCCGATCGCCCCTACCAGCCGCCCTGCCCCTCTGCATAAAGGCATCATGGTCGGGTGTTCTTGAGGTGTCGGTAACAGATGAGGCTGCAGGCGAGGGAGATGAAGGCGTCGTGGAGTTCGGTGCGGCGTTCCCAGCGGACGGCGAGGCGTTTGAGGTAGTGGAGGTCTGCTCGACGACGTAGCGGAGCTTGCCCAGGCCCTTGATGTTCGGGCGGCCTTTGTAGGAGATGAGGGGCAGGATCCGGCGCTTGCGCAGTTCGTCGCGGTTCGGGTTGGAGCCGTAGCCTTGCCGCCGAGCAGAGCGTCGGGCCGGCGACGGGGTCGGCTGCGGCGGCCTGCGACAGGTGGGATGCCGTCGACCAGGGCGAGGGTCTGGCTGACGTCGTTGACGTTGGCCGCGGTCGTGATGACCTTGAGCGGGGTGCCGCGTCCGTCGCAGATCAGGTGGTGTTTACTTCCCGCCTTCCGCCGGTCGACCGGCGACGGACCGGTCTCGGGTCCCCCTTTTTCGCGCGGATGTGGGAGCCGTCCACGCAGGCCCGGGGCCAGTCGAGTTTGCCGCCGCATCCAGCTTCGCGAGCAAGACCCGATGCAGCCGGTCGAAGACCCCTGACTTCTGCCACCGGTCCAGTCGGCGCCAGCACGTCTGCCCCGAGCCGAACCCCAGCTCCAACGGGAGAAGTTGCCAGGCTATGTCGTTGCAGCAGAGGACGAACAGGATGTCCTGCAGACAGAGCCGGTCCGACACGGCGGCAACAACGGCTCGACCAGAGCCCACAACTCATCGTCCACGATCCACGGTCGAGTACCCACACCCTGACGAACGGCCGAGTCATCACACCGGTAACGCCTGACCAGGGCATCTCAACAAGATCGTGTTACGAGCTCAAAGGCCGCTGGAGTGCGATGAGCGGACCGGTTTCGTGAAGGACTGCCTGGCGCCTAACGTTTGAATGGCACGCCGGGTGCCTCGTGCGACAAGAAGCCGCACGCAGCGCACGCAACGCACGCGAGCGTTATGTCTGAAATGCCCTTCATTGGGCTCTGGCCTGCGGTTACTTCCACGCGTTTGCGCTTCACGTGTTTCGCGATGACGCATCATGTGGAGTGCGTGGCGATTCTGGAGCCCGCTGACAAGGGCGCCTGACCCGCTGGTCTGTGGTGCGGGGGGTTGCTCGACCTGTTTTCCTCCGGGCAACGGTGCGAGCGGACGGATCGCTCTTTGACATGCCGGTGACGGCCGGGCCGTCGTAGCCGGCTGAGACTGGGCGGCAACGTCGGCTCCACCGCTGGGGCCGATTCCAGCAGCACGCTCAGCGCAGGCAGGCTCGTGACTGACCTTCGGCGCGGCCGACGTCTGTACGGCACTGAGACCGCGGTGCGCCTCGACGGCAGTCGGGCTTCGAACCCGGCTACGACTACGACACCGAGTCCTGGACGGCCCCTGTTCCGGTCTGGCCGGCGACCCGCCATCGCGCGCCGCACCGCGGGGAAGCGGCGCGGCGCACCTGGCTCACTCGTCCCGCGTACGCCGCGCCTCTGCCTGCTGCAGGAGCACGGAACCGTAGCGCTCGGCCGCGGCCGTCAGCGGTTCGAAGGCCGGCAGCAGGGTGAGTGGAACCCCGGACAGCAGCACCTTCCTGCAGACGATGTCCACTTCGCCGTTCTGGGCCCGCAGCGGCGGCCACGGCGGAACCGCGGCGCCCTCCGCAGGACGCAAGCTCCGGCCGACAGCCGCCAGCCGGTTCAGCAGTGGCGCGTCCCGGTGCAGGTGCGCCGCCGACGGGAGCCGCCCCACCGCGGCCAGCAGCCCCCGGGCGAGCGGCGCCGCCTCGCTCTCTGCGTCCGTCGGGCGGCCCGTGACGGCACGCCCGAAGTCGTCAACCGAGCCGACCTGACCAGCGGTCAGGTACTTGACCACGGACACGGTGCGCAGCCTGCGCCAGTCGCCGTCGAGGACATGGCGTTCCGGCCGGGTGAGCCACTGGGTGACGAGTGCCTCGGTGTGCAGTGAGCTGACCGCCCGGTCCCCGAGCCGCAGAAGCAGGAAGGCGTGCCAGCCGCTGGTCAGCTCCGCGACACGCTGCGGGAGCAAGCTGCCCAGACGGCAGGCGGCGAGCAAGGGGGCGAGGTCGATCTGCATGTCCCGCTGGAGCACGGCGGCCTGCCCGTGCTCCGAGCACAACCAGTCGGCCAGCGCCGTCGCGGCCGTCTGCTGCGCGGCCACGACGCCCTCGCCCGATGCCTGCTCAAGCGCCCCGAGCGCCCACAGCATCGCCCGGCCGGTCGAGCGTCCCATGGGACGCTCCCCGCCCTCACGTCCGGTGCGGTAGCCGTCCCGGTACTTGGTGAACCACTCCGGCACCAGGTCCTCCACGGGTCCCGCCGAGTCCGCGAAGGACCGGACGTGCAGCCTGCCGAGGGCGTCGCACAGCCAGCCCGGCAGGTCCGTCACCGTACGCCGGGAACCGGGCTCGACCAGGTGCAAGGTGCCCGGGCCGTCGGCCCGGCCGAGCCGGGAGACCTCGGCCATCACGCCCTCGAGGGGCAGCTGCGCCGTGCCGCGGGCGCTGTAAACCGCCAGGACACCGAGCGGTTCCACGGACACCAGCAGTGTGCGGTGGGAGCGGCGGCCGGACGTCGCCTCCAGCTCACCGACCCCGGTCACGCGCAGCAGCTGTCCTGCGGCCAGGTTCTCGTACTCGCGGGCGATCAGCGGATGGTGAATGAGGCTGACCGTGCACCTGCCCCGGCGCAGGACGGTGAGTCGGCGGGCCTTGCGCAGATGGCCGAACAGCAGGTCGCCGGGGACCCCGGCCGCCCAGGAGGCGTCCCGTGCGGGCAGCCAGCACAGTGCCTGGGTCTGCGTGTCCTGGCACAGGACGCCGAGGCAGTCACCGTCGGCGGAGTCCACCGCATGCAGCGCGCGTACCAGGGTCTCGCCCTGCCCGCCGCGGTCACCCGGCAGTCCGCTCGTCAATGTCCGGGTCGACGCGTCCCAGTGCAGCCGCAGCAGGCCCCGCGCGGCGGTCAGCGCGTCCGCCGTCGCCGTCACGGCCTCAGTAGGCAGCCCGGGCAGCAGGCGTTCCACGTGCACCCGTACGAGCGCGGATCCGATCCGCATCGCCAACTGGCCGTTGCCCAGATGAACGACCGGTCGGGCGAGGACGGTGCCGTGCGGCCAGACACCGCCGGGCTGCAGCCGACGCGACACGGTGATCACCGGCTGCGGATCGTGCGTGACCTCGTCCACGGTCACCGGCAGTGTGCCCAACGCTCCGAGCACCGCGCTGCCGCCCGCCGCCAAGTCGTCTCTCAGCCACTCGGTGCGGAACCAGCCCCGTGGGGACAACGCGGCGAGCTCCACCCGGGCCTGCGGTAGGCCCACTATGCGCAGTCCGCCGTGCGCCGCGTCGGCCGCGAGGAGGAGGACGTCGTCCCGGGCCACCGGGGAGTCGTCGAGGGCGGTCAGGGCGTTGGTCTCGTCCAGCCACACCCGGCTGTGCGGGGCGTGCCTGGCCAGCAGCGTCCGCTCCGCAGGGTACGGAAGAGTGGCCTCGCCCTCACCCAGGTACAGGGTGCCGCCCGTCTCGTCGGCGTGGGACACGGGCATCAGCACCCGGCGCGGACGGCCGCCCCTCGGCCCCGGGCGGGCCGGTAGGAAGGCGCCGCGCAGTCCCGGCCTCCAGTCCTCCAGCACCAGGTGCCCGCACTCGTTCACACCGCCTTCCACCCGCCCGTACAGCAGGTCGCCCGGCGCGAACAGGGACCAGTCCAGGTCGGCGAGCGAGTGCCCGTCGGCGAACCGGACAAGTTCGCCGCGGACCTCGGCGACGCGTCCCGGCGTGAGCTCCAGCCAGACGCTGCCCTCGTCCGCCCGGGCCACCACCCAGTGCACCCGGCGGGTGCCGGGCCGGTCCTGGAAGGTCTCCTCCAGCAGTTCGGTGGCGGGGAACCCGCAGTGGCGCAGCGCCGCCAGCTCGTACCGCAGCGTCCAGCCGGTGCGATTCTTCGAGAAGAACACCGGCTCGACCACCGAGCGAGCCAGTCCGGCGAGCCGCTGTATCCGCGGCTCACCACCGTCCGCGGGCCAGGTCCGCGTCCACGAGTCGTGGTAGTGCCATCCCCATTCCTCGCACGCGGTAGCGATCTGCTGGGCCGACCCGTCCAGGTACGACAGCTGCGCCCAGGCGACGGGACGCCCGGCCCCGCTGTCGCCCGCGGGCGCGCCGCTCCCCAGCACCTGTACGCCCGCGATGGCGTCGTCGGGGTCGAACGCGAGGGTGCCTGCCCGGGGGCGCGGGGCAGGGACGAGCTGCGCCTGCACCGCGCCGTTCGGGCCGCTCCGGCGGACGACGCCGGCGATCTTGGGATGCTCGGTGCGCAGCAACCCGGCGCCTGTACCCCGACGTGCGGTGGCGCTGAGGCCGGGCAGGCCCGCCACGGTGAAGCGCCCGTGGGAGTCCGCGTCGCGGATGTCCTCCGCCTTCTTCAGCCGGTCCTTGGGGAAGACGACCATCGGGCGGGGGGTGTCGTCGAGGTAGGTGATGTCCGCCGGGATCGCCTGGTGGATCGTGACCCCGTCGGCCTCGTCCCGGCTCAGCAGGACCACGGAGCCCGGGGCGATACCCTCGGCCCCCGTCATCCCGGCCGTGGCGAAGAGCACGCCCGGACGCAGCTCGACGTGCTGCCCGGAGCCGTCCACGACGCCGAAGCAACCTTCCACCCTGCGGGCGAGGTAGCTGCGCAGCGTCGCCGTGCTGCGGGGCGGCGGCGACTTGGTCGAGCCGTGCCACTGGTTGGCGGGAGCGGCGGAGCCCCGGCCCGTCCTGCTCAGTTGGACGAGCATCCGCGCCCGCCCCTCGTACGCGCCGAGGCCCTCCGTCTTTGCGGCCCGCCGCAGGCAGCTTTCCCGGTGGGAGAATTCCCGCCGCGGCACCAGCACGGCGAACGGCTCATCGTACTGGCGCAGTTCGCGCGGGAGGGCGAAGCGCAGCAGGTGGTCATTGCGGGTTTCCACGATCGGCCCCGCCTCCAGGTACAGCCGGTCTCCGTCGCGCAGCGCCGACTCCGCGTCGGTGGCCGCGGCGCGGGGCAGGACAGCGGCGAAGCGCAGCGCCCGCCGCCGGCGCCCCTGCTGCTCGGGCTGCAGCCGGCCGAGGATCAGCCGGCGCGGAGAGTCCACGTCGTGGGCGGCGAGCAGGGCGTGTACGGCGGCCTCGTCGAGCCGGGCGCTGACCGGCTGCTTCTCCGCGTGGACGTCCTCCCGGCCCAGGCCCAGTTCGCGGCTGCGGGTCAGCGCGCGCAGAACAGTCACTCGTTGCCGCGCCCGGTCCACCGCGACGTCCAGCAGATGGACGACGCGGGCCGTGGTGGCCTCCCAATGGATCTGGTACTCGATGCCTTTGTGGATGTCGGCCAGTTCGATGGCGACGGAGATTCCGCCGGGCACCTCGCCGGTCTCGTCCGCAGTGAAGGCCATCGCGTCCACGGGATCGCCGTGGAAGAGGGTGAGCCCGTCGGGGTCCACGGGGGCGCCGCCGACCGCAAGCGCCCCGGCGGGGATGTCCACGAACCAGCCGAGGCCGAACTCGAAGCGGTGCGCGATGCCGTCATCGGTCTCCTCGACCCCGACGTAGTGCGGCTTGCCCAGGGTGTTGCGCGCGGTGCGGAACACCTGGCGGTGGCCGTCCGCCGAGGCGTACGGGACGATCTCCGCCATGAACTCGGCGACGGTCAGCGCCGGAGCGCGGAGGAACGATGCGCGGCAGCCCGAGGCGTGCGGTACGGGGACCGCCCTGACCCGGTCCGTGGAGTAGTTTCGTCCGGCGACCAGTGCCCGCGGCTCGTCCATCGGCTCCAGCCACGGCTGATACACGCCCCCGGCGTCCGGCGCCCGGCAGCCGCGCAGCACCAGCCGGTTCTCGGAGTCGAGCCCGCCGGTGAAGACGAGGCCAGGCTCGCGCATCAGTCGCTGCCATTCGGCGACCGGGTCGTGGACCTGAGGGACGGCCTGCACGCGGTGCCTGCGTACCTGCGTGGCGGGCGAGAGATCGAACTCCCGGGCCACACGCACGAAACGGATCGCGCCGGGCAGCTCCGGGCAGCGGCGCCATGCCTCGTCGCCGATGTCCCACACGTCCAGCACGGTTTGTTCCAGGTGCACGGGCTGAAACTCCTTGCCCAGTTCCCCTCCGGTGACCGTGCCCACGAGATGGGTGCTGCCGTGTTGCACGACGACCCGGACCGTGTTGCCGCGCTGCCAGTTGTCCGCCCGCCGCGCGTTGGCCCGGCCGGCCGGTTCCGGATCGGAGCAGGCAGGCCCGGCGGCCAGCCGCGCCAGCCGGGGGTGCTGGAAGAGGAAGCGGGGCTCATCCTCCGAACCGCGCAGCTGCCCCAGCTGCTTCCAGTTGTCCCCTGGCCGCTCCTCCCACTCCCACAGGGCCTGGAGGTGGAGCTTGCGGCGGTACACCGAGAACATCCAGCCCTCGGAGGTGGGTGTGCCCGTCAGGTGGTCGCCCACCGAGGGGTTCTCGATGTCGAAGCACTCGGCAGGCAGCTCCGCGACCACGACCCGTGTCCCCAGGTGGAACCAGACCCGCAGCAGATTGAACCGGTCGGCGCCCTGCACCTGGATGCGCGCCACCACCATGCCGGTGAGCGACGGCCGGTGCGGCAGCACACTCCCGTCGGCCGGGGGCCTGCACGGCTCGGGCAGCCGGGCCGCGGGAAGCGGGACGGCACCGGGCCGCCGCGGTGCGGGGAACGCCTGGCCGACGGAGTCCGACACCACGACCGCCCAGCGCTGCGCGGTCCTCGACAGGGACGGGAAGTCACCGGTCAGGGTCAGTGAGTCCGTGGTGATCAGGCCGCGCAGCCCGTCCGTGGTGGTCGCGCGGTTCTGGCCGTCGGCCGCCTTGCGCTCGGCCCACTCGAGTTCGACGACCGTGTTCACGGGCAGCCGGGCGTACTCGGTGTACTGCTCGGGCGTCGGCTTGGCCTCCGTGATGCCGCGCTCCTGGAACGGCTGGACAGTCGCCTCGGCCTTGCGGGCCCCGACGTCGCCCCACGAGTCGACACTGCACAGCAGGCGCGTCCGGTGCCCGACGGTGCCCGTGAAGGCGGCCGCGACCGAGCGCGGGAACCCCTCGATGTCGGGCACATCGATCCGCCACTGTGGCTGCCCCCCGGCGTCGGTGCGCAGGAACGCCTCCTCGTGGGTGTTCCGCTCGCGGACCTGGTCGTCGTCTCCGGCGTTGCCCGCAGTCCCGGGCGGCCGGTCGAACACAGACAGCCACAGGGCGTTGCGGCGGTCGATGGCCCGGTCGGTCGACAGGTGAAGCCTGCTCTCGCCTTCCCGGAACTCGGCGTGCACGATGAGACCGGGCGGATCCGCCAGACACGCCTCGTCGAGCCGGGACCAGTCCTCCGGCTCCCAGGCCGCCGGGCCCAGGACGTACGCGTGGCCGGGTGCCGTGACGAACCGCCACGCCGCGCCGAAGCCGGAGCGTTCCGTGGCGGCGCCGGCGAGCACCAACCGGACCGGGGTGACGCCCTCCGGTCCGGGCGTGCCGGCGGCGACGGCGAGTTCGGGAAGGCCGGCGTCGAGCGGCAGCCACTGTCGCATCCCCGAGTGCCAGCGGGCCAGGGTGCCCTCCCGGGGCGCGTCCGCCTCCCCGGCTCGGAAGGCGCGCGCGAGGTCGGGGTCCCAGCGGTGACGCGCGGCGATCCCTTTGTCGGAGGCGTCCTTGGGGTAGCAGTCCGCACCGATGCCGTCCACGTGCAGGGTCAGCCACGGGAAGCGGTCCATCCGGCCGAGTTTCGCCGGGCGCACCTCGCCGTCCTCCGGGGGCAGTGGGGGGGGGGGGGGGGGGGGGG
>NZ_JBMNDO010000041.1:0-58758 GCF_052542855.1 Streptomyces sp. SAS_281 | reverse complement strand
CTCCGGATAGCGGAGCGTGGCCCCCGGGACCTACTGCCTGTATGGGCGGGCTGACGGCCGAGTAGGCCCTCAGACGTGGTTACTTGACCGTGACGTCCGTCATGACGTAGTCACCACGGAAGTCGATCGCCACGTTGTCGACGCTCTTGCCGTAGCCGCCGTTGATCTTGTAGTTCCAGAGCGGGATCGCCGGCATCTTCTTCAGGATGAGCTTCTCCGCCTCCTGGTACGCCTTGATCGACTCGTCCAGGGTGGCCGCGTTGTCGCCCTTCTTGAACTCGGCGTCGACCTCCTTGTCCGAGAACCGGCCGTTGTTGGCCTCGGCGGTCGTGCTGTAGAGCTCGCGCATGAAGTTGACGTTCAGCGGGTAGTCGGCCACCCAGCCACCGCGGTACATGCCCTTGACCTGGTCGTTGTCACGAGCCTCCAGGTCGGTCTGGAAGTCCGGCTTCGCGTCCGGGATGCAGTCGACCCCGGTCGAGTTGCGGATGGACTCGCAGACCGCGGTCACCCACTCCTTGTGCCCGCCGTCGGCGTTGTACTGGATCCAGACCTTGTTGCCCGGAACGCCGCCGCCTTCCTTGATGAGCTTCTTCGCCTTGGCCGGGTCGAAGTTGAACACGTCGGTGTCCAGCTTCTGGTTGCCGGCGACGCCCGGAGGCGTGAAGCTGGTGGCGGCCTCACGGGTGCCGTTGAGCACGGTCTTCGTGATGGTGGCGCGGTCGATGCCCATGGACAGACCCTGGATGACCTTGGGGTCGACGTCCTTGAAGGGCTTCGCGTAGAACGCCGGGACCAGCGACTGGACGGCCGCGTACGGCTCGTCGACCGTGCGGTCGCCGAGGTCCTGCTTGTACTTCGGCAGGTCCTTCGGGCCGACCTGGCGGATCATGTCCAGGTTGCCGGACAGCAGGTCCTGGTACGCGGCCTCGACGGTCGCGTAGTTCTTGAAGAGGATGCCCTTGTTCTTGGCCTTGTTCGGACCCTGGTAGTCAGGGTTGGCCTTGACGCGGATCAGCTTCTTGTGGTCCCACTTCTCGAAGACGTAGGGACCGTTGCCGACCGGCGCCTGACCGAACGCCTTGGGGTCCTTGTAGAACATCTCGGGCAGCGGGGCGAAGGTGTAGTAGCCCAGCTTGTACTCGAAGTACGGGACGGCCTTGGTCAGCTCGATCGTGAACGTGTTGTCGTCCACGGCCTTCAGACCGGACATCTCCGTGCCCTTGGGGTCACCCTTCTCCGGGTGGACGTCCGCGTAGCCCTTGATGTCCTCGAACCAGAAGGCGTTCTGCTGGTTGTTCTTGATGTTGGCGTACCAGTTCCACGCCTTCACGTAGGAAGCGGCGGTGACCGGGGTGCCGTCGTGGAACTTCCAGCCGGGCTTGAGCTTCACCGTCCACGTCTTGTTGTCGTCCGTCTTCACGGACTCCGCGTTGGTGTAGACGATGTTGCCCTTGTGGTCGAACTCGAGGAGCTGGGTAAAGAGGGCCTGGATGACGTAGCTGCCCAGCTGCTCGTTGGTGTCGGCCGGGATCAGCGGCTTCTGCGGCTCACCGACGTCGACGGAGACGTAGCCGGCAGGCTTGCCCTTCTCCTTCGAAGCGGCCTTGCCGTCGTCGTCGCCGCCACCGCAGGCAGTCGCAGCCAGGGCGATGATGGCCGCTCCCGCGACCCACTTGGCGCTCTTGGCACCACGCATGGGTTTCCTCCTCATGAGTCCACTTTTGACTACAAGAAGGGCACTGGGTTCGATACACCGACACCCCTGACGGTGATCGTTCAGTGCCCTTAGTGTGCTCGTGAGTCGGCGCACTCCCCACAGTGCGTGACCCATTGACCCGAGCTCAATGGAGCCAACTATTAAGTACGACTGGGCCGTAAACCACACTTAAAGGGTCTCGGTTTGACAACATCCGGCCCGCATGGGGATCAAAATCCGGACAAACCAATCCCAGACAGACACCCCCGAAACGGACTGTTAACACACGTTTCGGAGAGCAACCTCCGATAATCGGACGTTTCTGTCTCAGATGCTGGATGATCAAGCCCGAAAACCAGTTGCCCAAGGCTCAGGGCCCCCACAGTGTCTGTGAGGGCCCTGGGCTTCGGCAATGCCTGGTGCTGACGGATCGTCGGCCGAAAACGGCCTACCGGACGCGGATCAGCCGTGCTTGGCGCGCGAGGCGCTGCGGCTGCGCTCCTTCTGGTCGAGGACGACCTTGCGGATGCGGACGGCCTCCGGGGTCACCTCGACGCACTCGTCGTCGCGGCAGAACTCCAGGGACTGCTCCAGCGACAGCTTGCGCGGCGGGACGATCGCCTCGAACGAGTCGGCCGACGAGGACCGCATGTTCGTGAGCTTCTTCTCCTTGGTGATGTTCACGTCCATGTCGTCGGCGCGCGAGTTCTCGCCGACGATCATGCCCTCGTACACCTCGGTGCCGGGGTCGGTGAACAGCACGCCGCGCTCCTGGAGGTTCGTCATCGCGAAGGCGGTGACGGCACCGGCGCGGTCGGCGACCAGCGAGCCGTTGTTACGGGTCGTCAGGGTGCCGAACCACGGCTCGTGGCCCTCGTGGATGGAGTGCGCGATACCCGTACCGCGGGTGTTCGTCAGGAACTCCGTACGGAAGCCGATGAGACCGCGCGACGGGACGACGAACTCCATGCGCACCCAGCCGGAGCCGTGGTTCGACATGTTGTCCATACGGCCCTTGCGGATGCCCATGAGCTGCGTGACGGCGCCCATGTGCTCCTCGGGCACGTCGATCGTCATGCGCTCGACGGGCTCGTGGGTCTTGCCGTCGACGTCCTTGGTGACCACCTGGGGCTTGCCGATGGTCATCTCGAAGCCCTCGCGGCGCATCTGCTCGACCAGGATGGCCAGCGCCAGCTCACCGCGGCCCTGCACCTCCCAGGCGTCCGGGCGCTCGGTGTCCAGCACGCGGAGCGACACGTTGCCGATCAGCTCGCGGTCCAGGCGGTCCTTGACCTGGCGGGCGGTGACCTTGCGGTCCTTGACCGCGGCCTTGGCCTCCGCGCCCTTGCCGGTGCCGCCCCGGCCGACGAGCGGCGAGGTGTTGGTGCCGATGGTCATGGAGATCGCGGGCTCGTCGACCGTGATCAGGGGCAGCGCGACCGGGTTCTCCGGGTCGGCGAGCGTCTCACCGATCATGATCTCCGGGATACCGGCGACGGCGCAGATGTCACCGGGGCCGGCCACCTCGGCGGGCTTGCGGGTGAGCGCCTCGGTCATCATCAGCTCGGTGATGCGCACGTTCTGCATGGAGCCGTCGCGCTTGATCCAGGCGACCGTCTGGCCCTTGCGCAGCTCGCCCTGCTCGACGCGGAGGAGCGCGATGCGGCCGAGGAAGTTGTCGGCGTCGAGGTTGGTGACGTGGGCCTGGAGCGGCGCGCCCTCCTCGTACGTCGGGGCCGGGACGTGCTCCAGGATCGCGGAGAAGAACGGCTCCAGGTTGGTGGAGTCCGCCGGGACCGTGCCGTCCTCCGGCTTGGTCAGCGAGGCGATGCCGTCACGGCCGCACGCGTAGACGATCGGGAACTCGATCTGCTCCTCGTCCGCGTCCAGGTCGAGGAAGAGGTCGTAGGTCTCGTTGACGACCTCGTCGATACGGGAGTCCGGACGGTCCGTCTTGTTGATGCACAGGATGACGGGCAGGCGCTGCTGGAGCGCCTTGCGCAGCACGAAGCGGGTCTGCGGGAGCGGGCCCTCGGAGGCGTCGACCAGAAGCACGACCGCGTCCACCATCGACAGGCCGCGCTCGACCTCGCCACCGAAGTCGGCGTGGCCGGGGGTGTCGATGATGTTGATGGTGATGACGTCGCCGCCATCCTTGGGGTGGTACTTCACGGCCGTGTTCTTGGCCAGGATCGTGATGCCCTTCTCACGCTCCAGGTCGTTCGAGTCCATCATGCGGTCGTCGAGGGACTCGGCGGCGTGCGCGGCGAAGGAGCCGGCCTGCTTGAGCATGGCATCGACGATGGTCGTCTTGCCGTGGTCGACGTGGGCGACGATGGCTACGTTACGGATGTCGTGGCGCGTGGGCATGGTGTGGCTTGCGCTTCTCTCGGATCGGGGATTCAGGCGCCTGGGTCGGTCTTGAGTCCTCGTACGCCCGCCGGGCGGACGCGCCACGGCTAGTCCCATGGTACGGGGCGGCCGCTGCTGCGGCTTCCCGGGCGGTTTCTAGCGGGCGCAGGAGAGCCTGACGGCCTCGCGCTGCGCGGCGGACGCGTCCTTGTCCAGGCGCTCGTCGCAATTGACCGCGCCCCCGCCGGAGGACCCCCAGGTCGACACATGCCCGATGACCGGCTTCCCGCCCCCGGCGCACCTGTAGCGGAAGTCCGTCTCGATCAGCTTGAAGTGGCTGAAGCTCACCAGCCGCACGCTGCCCTTCCCCCCGCTGACCAGGCCCAACGGCTCGTCGAGCGGCGCGTACGTGCCCGGCTCCCCGAGGGCGGAGCCCTCCTTCGGATCGCCGTCCGCGGGCACCAGTCCGAGCTTCGTGCCGAGGGCGTGGAGGACGAGGTCCGGGTCCAGGTCCGCGCCCTCGGTCACCACGGAGGCCGGGTCCGTGCGCAGCCGCCGGATCGGTTTCGTCAGGCTGCCGGGCCCGGTCAGGGTCTGCGCCTCGGCGACCCCGTTGATCACCCAGTTCTGGCGCAGGTTGAACCAGGTGTACGTGCCGCCCCGGCATGCCCGCGGCTCCCGGGCGACGGCCTTGTCGGCCGTCGCCGCCGACGACCGGGCCGGGGCCGGGTCGTCGGCGGCCCGGCCGTCCGGCGTCGAGGTGCAGCCCCCGACGAGAAGGCCCGCCGCCGTCAAGACCGCAGCCGTGGTGACCGCTCGTGTCCGCTTCATGGCCCTGCCCCCGTGGTCCGTTCTTCCGGTGGAATTCACCGGTGGTCGGGACCACGGTTGCCGTAACGGACTTCACGGACAAGTGACTTGAGCAAGTCCAGAGGTGCGGATGTCCCCTACTTCTTCTTCTGGGCCGGAGCGCCCGCCGCCTGCGGGGCCTTGTAGCCGATGTCCTGGTAGTGCGGCACCCCGAAGCCGAAGGCGCCGACGTTCACGAGCTGCTTGCCGGTGGCGACGAGCTGGGGGCGCTGGAAGAGGGGGATCGATCCCGCGGCGGCCCAGATGCGGGCGTCCGCCTTGCGCATGAGGTCCTGGGCGGCCTTCTCGTCCAGCTCCGACGCCGCCTGGTCGAAGAGCTGGTCGATGTGGTCCGTACCGACGCGGGTGTAGTTCTGCTCGACGAGCAGCGAGCCGTCGGACGCGGGCAGCGGCTTGGCGAAGATCGGGCGGTCGTCGGTGGCCGGGTAGGCGGTGGCGGGCCAGGAGTACAGGGCCATGTCGTAGTCGCCGGAGGCCACGTGGTCGCGGAAGTAGCTGTCGTCGGAGACCTTGGTGATCACGGTGCGGATGCCGATCGTGTCGAGCATCGCGGCGATCTTCTCGCCGACGGTACGCAGCCCGGCCGAGCCGGGCCCGGCCGGCAGGACGAAGCGCAGGCTCAGCGGCTTGCCGTTCTTGCCGAGCGGACCGCGTGCGGTGTCGGCCGCCCGGGCCGGAGCCGCGGTGCCCGCCGGGGCATAGGCTCCGGCGGCGCCTCCGGGCTGCCGGTCCTGGGCCCGGACCGCGTCCCGGACGTCCTCCGAGGTGCCGGTGGGGCCGAGGTGCCCGGCCTGGCGCAGCAGGGCGGCGCTCTGCGCGGCGGCGTCGGGGGCCGGGGCGAGGGCGAAGGCGTCGCCGGGCTTGCCGTCGTCGCCCACGATGTAGAGGCCGTCGTCGGCGGGCCCGGCCGGGGCCGCGCGGTCCGCCTTGCCGTCGTCCGCCGCGTCCTTGCCGGCGCTCCCCTTCTTCTCGTCGGCCTTCTTCTCCGCGTCCTTCTCCTGCTTCTCGCCCTCGCTGCCGGCCTTGGTGCCGTCGCTCCGGCTCAGGGCCCCCTCGCGCGTCCAGCCGGCGTCGGCGAGCAGCGCCTGCGCCTGCTCGGTGTCCTGCTTGCCGAGCGCGTCGCTGCCGTCCCGGTAGGCGGGCTGTCCGGCGACGGCGAGGTGGCTGCCGAGCGGCTGCGCGGGCAGTCCGAGCGGCCGCAGCACGGCGTCGGCGAGCTCCTGGCGGTCCAGGGCGCGGGCCACGGCCCGGCGCACCCGGTCGTCGGCGAGCGGTCCGGTCTCGCCGTTCAGCGCGAGCTGGGTGTAGGCGGGCTCCAGGGACTTGCGGACCACGTAGGCGCGCAGCCCGCTCTGCTCGGCGGCGTACGCGTCGGCGGCCCTGGCCTTGTCGTCCCGCGCCTCCTGCTCCTCCTCCGCCGCCTCCTCGTCGGTGCCGTGCGCCACGGCCCAGGAGCGCAGGGCGTCCGCCGGACTCCGGGCGGCGCCGGGGCCGTGGGCGGGCGGTGCGCCGGCCGCGCCCTCGCGGGCCGCCTGGGCGATGCGGTGGGCGGTGGTGGGGTCGATGTCGGCCACGTCCACGGCGCCCTCGGCCAGCGCGTCGGTGCGGTCCCCGGGCTCGACGGCCTTGAAGACCAGCGAGTCCAGCTTGGCGCGCCCGCCCCACCAGCGCGGGTCGCGGGTCAGCGTGACGGACCCGGTCTTCTTGTCCACCTCGCGCAGCCGGAACGGCCCGGCGGTCGCCGCGAGCGTGGTGCGCGCGCCGTCGTTGAACGCGTCCGGGGAGCCCGTCACCTGCTTCGGGTAGAGCGGCGAGAACAGCGAGCGCCAGTCCGCGTACGGCTTGGCGAAGGTGACCTTGACCTCCAGGTCGTCGTGGCCCCGCTCGATCTTCTCGATGCGTTCGTACCCGGCGTTGCGGGCGGTCCAGAACGCGGAGTCCTTGCCGCTCAGGGCCCGCCACTGGGCAACGAAGTCCGGGGCGCCGATGCCCCGGCCGTCGCTCCAGACGGCCTGCTGGTTGAGCCGGTAGACGACGACCTGGCGTGGCTCGGTCTCGGTCACCTTCGCGGATTCGAGGTAGTCCGGGTTGAGCTGCGGCCGGCCCTGGGCGTCGAGCGGGAAGAGGCTCGGGAGCAGGGCGCCGGTGATCCGGGTGGTGGCGCTGTCGGCGTCCGCCTGGAAGGCGTTGAAGGTGGCGGGCAGCGCGTCGATCGCCCAGGTGACCTTGCCCCCGTCGGCCACCTGGGCGCGGGCGGCGCGGGCCACGTCCTGCGGTACGGCGGCGACGGCCGCGGTCTCGTCCCCGCCCGAGCTGCATCCGGCCAGTACGGGGAGGGTGAGGACGCCTGCGGTGAGGAGGGCGGGGATGCGCCTCTTCCGGGCCGTCCCGCGCGGGATGCCGACGTGGGCCATGGCTGATACCTCCGGGGACGGCCCGGCCCGCGCCGGGATGGGGCCTGATTGAGCGTTTTTGGTGGCATTTGCAGTTGATCACACTGGTTTCGCCCCTCTACTGAAAACGCCCTCGCGCGGGAAGGCCGCGCCGACACGGCGCGTACGCCCCGAAGCCCACCCGTACGGCGGAGCGCCGCGGCCCGGGTGGGGGCCGCGCCGCTCCGTTCCGAGCGGGTCCGGTCAGCCGAGGAGCTTGACGATCTCGTCGGTCGTGCCGGTCTCGCCGAGGCGCGGGAAGATCCGCTGGAGGCTGTTGTCGTGGGCCTCGCCGCTCATGTCGGTCATCGCGTCCGTGGCGAGGGTCACGTGGTAGCCGTGCTCGTGCGCGGAGCGGGCGGTGGATTCGACACCGATGCTGGTCGCGATGCCGGCCACCACGACCTGGGTGACGCCCCGGCGGCGCAGCTGGAGGTCGAGGTCGGTGCCGTAGAAGGCGCCCCACTGCTGCTTGGTGACGATGATGTCGTCCTCGCCCGGGCCCATCTCGGGCACGATCTCGGCCCAGTCGGCGGCCGGCTTCCCGGACCGGGCCGGACCCTCGGTGCGGCCCGGGGCGCCGCCGGTGACGCGGACGAGGACGACGGGCAGGCCCTTGGCCCGGAAGGCGTCGGCGAGGGTCGCGGCGTTGGCGATGACGTCCGCGGCGGGGTGGGCGGTGGGCAGGGCGGTGATGCCCTTCTGGAGGTCTACGACGATCAGCGCGGTGTGGGGGTCGAGGACGGTGGCGGTCATGGTGGTGCTCCTTGGGGTGGTGCTTGCGGATGATCAGGTACGCCCGCGCAGGGCGCGGTCGGTGACGGTGAGGACGATGAGCAGGACGCCCAGGACGGCGGCGACGGCGGCCATCAGGTGCAGACCCCGGTCGCCGGCCGACTGTCCGTAGGCCAGGGCGATGAGGCTGGAGGCGGTGATCGCCCCTATGTACTGGGCGGTGCGCTGGAGGCCGGCGGCCGAGCCGACGGAGGCGGGCGGCGCGTACGCCTGCACGGCCGCCTGATTACTGGTCCCGATCAGCCCCTGCGGGATGCCGAAGCAGGCGCCGGCGAGCAGCAGGAGGGCGACCGGTGCGTCGCCGGACAGCAGGAACAGCATTCCGGCTCCGGCGGTGAGCAGGACGCAGGCCAGGACGAGCGGGCCCCGGATGCCCTTCGTACGGGCGCCGAGCAGCGAGCACACCAGCGCCGCGACGGACATCGGCAGCATCAGGAGCCCGGTGTGCCCGGACGAGTAACCGCGGGCTTCCTCCAGCCACTGCGTGTATCCGTACATCACGCAGTAGATCAGCAGGTAGCTGATGCCGTGCCGGAGGTACGTACGCGAGAGCGCGCCGTTGCCCGCGAGCATCCGCAGATCGATGAAGGGGGCGGGGGTCCGCAGCTGCCACCACACGAGGGCGGCGCCCAGCGCGGCGAACGGCGCGAGCAGCCACCACACCGGGTGCGCGAGGTCGAGCAGGAAGAACGCCAGGACGGTGAGCGCGCTCGCGAACAGGCCGATGCCGAGCGGGTCGAGCCCCAGCCGGGGCGCCGGGCCGCCGGCCGCACGGGCGCGGGGCGGGTCGGCGGGGATCCAGCGCAGGGCCGCACCGAGGGCGATCAGCGCCACGGGCACGTTGACGGCGAAGATCCCGCGCCAGCCGGCCGTCATGACGAGCAGTCCGCCGAGCGTGGGCCCGACCGCCGCACTGCCGAGCGCGGCGAAGGAGAGCCGGGCCAGCACCGGGCGCGGGGTCGGCCGCCCGATCCGGGCCGACTCGTCGCGCAGCACCGCCATCGCGGCCGGGTAGGCCGCCGACGTACCGATACCGAGCAGCAGCCGCGAGACGATCAGCTGGCCGAAGCCCTGCGCGAAGGTGCCGACCAGGCCGGAGGCGACGACCACGACGAGCCCGGCGACGAAGACCCGGCGCGGCCCGAGGACGTCGGCCAGCCGGCCCAGGACGGGCTGGGCGACGGCGCTGGCCAGGTAGAGGACGGAGATCAGCCAGGCGGTGTCGGCGGCGCCGACGGAGAAGTGGTGCCCGATCGCCACCAGCGCGGTGGAGATCATCGTGGTGTTCAGCGGGTTGAGCAGCGAGCCGAGCAGCAGCGGTGCGGTGAGCCGGGCGCCGAAGCCGGGGTCGGACGCCGTCCGGTCCGGGCGGGCCGCCGCGCGCACCGCCCCGGGGAGCGCCTCGCGAGCGGTCACGAACCGACCAGGCGTTCGATGAGGGCCACGGCCTCGGTGACCGTCCGCCGCTCGTGCCCGTCCAGCTCGGCGGCGACGGCCTCGGCCAGCCAGTTCCGCTTGGCGGCCCGGACCTGGGCGAGCGTGGTGCGCCCGGCGTCCGTGACCGACATGACGGACTTCCGCCCGTCGGCCGGGTCCGGCGCCCGCTCGACCAGCCCCTGCGCCTCCAGCGCCCCCAGGGTCAGCCGCATGGACTGCGGGCGTACGAATTCGGCGCGGGCCAGGTCCGCGGTGGTCGCGGCGCCCCCGTCGTCCAGCCGGGCCAGCACGGAGCGCTGGGTCGGCGTCAGCAGCGACTCCGAAGAGGAGGAACGCAGCCGCCGCAACAGCCGGCCCACCACGGCGGCCAGCTGGTTCGCCACCTCTTCGGCCGTGGGGTCGGGGGCCGCACCAGATGCTTGCGTCATACATTCACCGTACGAGAAAGACAGGCCACCTTGCAAGGCAGCCTGTCGTTCCCCGCCTGGACGGCTACCGCGCCGGCCACGTCCCGAAGAACGCCCGCCGCGCCTCCGCCGGCGCGGCCATGTCCTCGGGCAGCCCCCTGTGGACGAAGTGCCCGGCCGCCGCCGCCAGCAGCTCCCGCTCCCCCGCGACAGCGTTGTGCACTGCGAACCGCCCCGGCGGCGGCACGGCTGCGACGGGCCCATGGCGAAGGCGCTGCCCCCGGTCGCCTCGTGTCGCGGCCGCCCGGAGAGGGACATAGCCTCTCAAACGTGACGCCGCCCGTGAGCCGAACCCGGATTTTCATACCGGGCCGGGCCCTGCTCGCCGTGCTCCTGACGGTGTGCTGGCTGGCCCTCGCCCCCGCACCGGCCGCCCGCGCCGACGACCCCGTCACGCTGTCCCGCGACGGGCAGATCACCGACAGGGCGGGCGCCCTCGGCGACCGCCGCCCCCCGGTGGTCACCGCCCTCGACCGGCTCTACGCCGAGCACCGCCTCCAGCTCTTCGTGGCGTACGTACGCGACTTCTCCGGGCGCTCCCCGCAGGACTGGGCCGACGCGACCGCCGACCGCAACGGCCTCGGCCGCGACGACATCCTGCTCGCCGTCGCCACTCACGCCCGGCAGTACGCCTACTCCGTCGACCAGGACGCCCCCCTCACCGACGCGCAGCTCCGGGACGTGGCGAACACCGCGATCGAGCCGGCGCTGAAGGAGAACGACTGGGCGGGCGCCGCGATCGGCGCCGCCGACGGCTACGCCGCCGTCCTCTCCGGCGAGCCCGTGCCCGCCCCGGCGATCACCCCCGGCGCCGCCGACCCGGGCTCCGGCTCGGGCGGCACCAGCACCGGCGACCTCCTCCTTCCGATCGTCCTGCTCTGCGCGGTGGCGGCCGTCGCCGCGTACGCCTTCCTGCGGCGCAAGCGGCGCGCCACCACCCGTACGACGCCCGGCACGACCGGCTGGGGCGGGGCCGCGCCGCCGCCCGCTCCGCTGCCGGAGCTCGACGCGAAGGCCAAGGAGACGCTCGTCGCCACCGACGACGCGGTCCGCACGAGCGAGGAGGAGCTGGGCTTCGCCACCGCCCAGTTCGGGGAGGAGGCCGCCGCGCCGTTCGCCGAGGCGGTGGCGTACGCCAAGGGCGAGCTGACCACCGCGTTCCGGCTGCGCCAGCAGCTGGACGACGCGTTCCCGGAGGACGACGCGACCCGGCGGCGGATGCTGGACGAGATCATCAGCCGCTGCGCGGACGCCGACGGCCGCCTCGACGCGGTCTCCGAGGACTTCGACCGGCTGCGCGAGCTGGAGCGCGAGGCGCCGCAGGCCCTGGCCGCAGCCGAGACCGCGCTCCGCGAGCTGACCGGCCGCGTCCCGGCCGCCCGGACCGCACTCGCCTCGATGCGCGAGCGGTACGCGGACCAGGCGTCGGCCCCCGTCGCCGAGGACGCCGGCCAGGCCGGGGACCGGCTCGACTTCGCGGCCGCCTCGCTCGGCCGGGCCCGGCAGGCGGTGGACGGCGGCGACCACGCGGCGGCGGCCGTCTACGTCCGGGCCGCCGAGGGCGCGCTCGACCAGGCGGGCACCCTGGTCGACGGCGTGGAGCGGCGCGCCCGCGAGCTGGACGAGGCTGCGGACCGGCTGACCGCCGCGCTGACCGAGCTGGACACCGACCTCGCCGACGCGGGCGGGCTGCTCGACGGCACGGCGCGGGGCACGTCCACCGCCGACCTGCGCGGCCGGATCGCCCGGGCGCGGGCGGTGGCCGGCGAGGTGCGCGAGGAGCGGGGCGGCCGGTACGACCCGATCGACGCGCTGCGCCGGGTGGAGGAGGCGGACCGGGCACTGGACGAGGCGCTGGCCGGAGCCCGCGAGCGGGAACAGGGCGACACCCGGGCGCGCTCGCTGCTCGACGGGGCGCTGCTCACCGCGCGCTCGTCGGTGGCCGCCGCCGCGGACTTCGTCACGACGCACCGGGGCGCGGTCGGCAGCACCGCCCGGACCCGGCTCACCGAGGCGCAGCGCCGGCTGGAGCGGGCCGCCGCACTGGCGGGCACCGGCGACCCGCAGGCCGCCCTGGCCGAGGCGAGCCGCGCGGACGCGCTGTCCCGCGAGGCGCGCGACCTGGCCGAGCAGGACGTGCGCGGGTACGGGTACGGCGGGCGCGGCGGCCCCGGGGGCATGGCGGGCGGAGGCGGCGGCATGGGCGGCGCGGTGCTGGGCGGCATCCTCCTCGGCGGCCTGATGGGCGGGGGCTGCGGCCGGGGCGGCTTCGGGGGCGGATTCGGCGGCGGCGGGGGCTTCGGCGGCGGCGGGCCCGGCAGCTTCGGCGGCGGCGGGACGCGGGGCCGCCGGGGCGGCGGCGGACGCTTCTGACGCGGGAAGCCGTCCCGTAGAGGCGGGAAGCGTCCCGTAAGACGCGGGGAGCCGTCCCCGGACACGCGGGAAGCGTCCCGTAAGACGCGGGAGGCCGTCCCGTAGACGCGGGAGGCCGTCCCGTAAGACGCGGGAGGCCGTCCCCGTACCCCTCATGCGTGAATCCACGAGCAGCACCACCCGACAGGAGAGGCCCCCATGAGCAAGCAGACCATCCTCGGTCGTGTCACCCAGCTGGCGAAGGCCAACATCAACGCGCTGCTCGACCAGGCGGAGGATCCGCAGAAGATGCTGGACCAGCTGATCCGCGACTACACCGCCAACATCGCGGAGGCCGAGCAGGCCGTGGCCGCCACCATCGGCAACCTCCGTCTGATGGAGCAGGACCACCAGGAGGACGTGGAGGCGGCGCGCGAGTGGGGCGGCAAAGCGCTCGCCGCGAGCCGCAAGGCGGACGAGCTGCGGGCGGGCGGCTCCGGTCCCGAGGCCGACAAGTTCGACAACCTGGCGAAGGTCGCGCTGGGCCGGCAGCTCCGGTCGGAGACGGAGGCCAGGACCGCCGAGCCGACCATCGCCGCGCAGACCGAGGTGGTCGACAAGCTCAAGGCGGGCCTGGACCAGATGAAGGCGAAGCTCTCCGAGCTGAAGGCCAAGCGGGACGAACTGGTGGCGCGCGCCAAGTCGGCGCAGGCGCAGAACCGGATGATGGACGCGGTGAAGAGCATCGACGTCCTGGACCCGACGAGCGAGCTGAGCCGGTTCGAGGACAAGGTGCGGCGCGAGGAGGCGCGGGCCCTGGGCAAGCAGGAGCTGGCGGCCTCCTCGCTGGACGCGCAGTTCGAGGAGCTGGACGCGCTGGGCGACAGCGCGGAGGTGGAGGCCCGGCTCGCCGCGCTGAAGACCACCACGTAGGGCCGGGCCGGTCAGAACATGCTCAGCAGCTCCTCCACCGAGCGCTCGGCGGCCGGCCGCCCGTCGGGCAGCGGCAGTTCGAACCAGACGGTCTTGCCGCGCGGGGTCCGCCGCGCCCCCCAGGCCGCGCTGAGGAGCCCCACCAGCTGGAGGCCCCGGCCCCCCTCGTCCGTGTCCCGGGCGCGCCGGCGCCTCGGCTGGACGAGACCGGCGTCCCACACCTCGCAGACCAGGGTGCGGTCGCGCAGCAGGCGGAGCCGGATCTCGCCCTCGCCGTAGCGCAGGGCGTTGGTGACCAGCTCGCTGACCAGGAGCTCCGTGGTGTCGACCAGGTCATCGAGGCCCCAGCTGGTCAGCTGGCCCCGGGCCAGTTCGCGGGCGCGGCCGACCGAGCGGGGCTCGCGGGGCAGCCGCCAGTCGCCGACGGCCTCGGTGGGCAGGCCCTGGATGCGGGCCATCAGGAGCGCGATGTCGTCCTCGCCGTGCCGGGTGTGCAGCGAGCCGAGGACGCGGTCGCAGACGTCCTCCAGCGGCTGGGCCGGTTCGATCAGGGCCTTGCGGAGGGCGGCCAGCCCCTCGTCCAGCGGGTGGTCGCGGGACTCGACCAGGCCGTCGGTGTAGAGGGCGAGGAGCGCGCCCTCCTTCAGCTCGACCTCGACCTCCTCGAACGGTTCGCCACCGACGCCCAGCGGCATCCCCGGCGGTACGTCGAGGAGCAGCGCGGCCTCGCCCGGCTCGACCACGACGGGCGGCAGATGGCCCGCGTTGGCGAAGGTGCAGCGCCGGGTGACCGGGTCGTAGACCGCGTAGACGCAGGTCGCCAGGTACACCTCGGAGAGGTCCGCCTCGCGGGACTTGTGCGCGGCGCGGGCGGGCCACTGGGCGCCCCCGCCTCCGGGCGCCGAGGCGGCACCGGGGGTGCCGAGGCCGCGGGCGACCTCGTCCAGCGCGGACAGCACCTCGGCGGGTTCCAGGTCGAGCAGGGCCAGCGTGCGCACGGCGGTGCGCAGTTCGCCCATGGCCACGGCGGCGCGCAGGCCGCGCCCCATCACGTCGCCGACGACGAGCGCGGTGCGGTGTCCGGGCAGCTCGATCACGTCGAACCAGTCGCCGCCGACCTCGTTGGCGGTGTTGCCCGGCAGGTAGCGACAGGCGATGTCGAGCCCGGCGGCCTCCGGGTCGCCGGGGGGCAGCAGGCTGCGCTGGAGGATCAGGGCGCGTTCGTGCTCGCGGCGGTAGAGGCGGGCGTTGTCGATGCAGACGGCGGCGCGGGCGGCCAGCTCGGTCGCGAGGGCCCGGTCCCGGGCGTCGAACGGCTCGCTGCCCTTCGTACGGGAGAAGCGGACGAGCCCCACCACGGTGTCGTGGGCGACCATCGGCACGGCCAGCGTGGACTGCACGAAGCCCCGGTCGTCGCCCGGGACGTCCTCCACGCGGCCGGTGCGCAGCGCTACGGCGCACGGCGAGCCGAAGGGGTAGCGGTGGACGGCGCCGAGGGCGGGGGGCGGGGCTCCACCGCCCGGCGGTCCGGAGTCGGAGGCGCCGGGGAGGGGGTGGGGCAGGGCGTCGGACACCGCGCTGGCGAAGGCGACGCGGCGCAGTTCGGCGGAGCCGCCGACCGCCTCCTGGCTGAGCGGGCTCCAGCCGCCGGGCACCGCCTCGTCCCCGGTGAGCAGGGCCTGGTAGAGGTCGACGGAGGCCAGGTCGCAGAAGACCGGGACGGCGACGTCGAGGAGTTCGCGGGCGGTGGTCTCCAGTTCCAGGGAGTTGCCGATGCGGGCGCCGGCCTCGTTGAGCAGCGCGAGGTTGCGGCGGGCACTGGCGGCCTCGCGGGCGGCGGTGTGACGCCGGGTCACATCGGTGGCGAGTCCCGCGATGCCGATGGGGCGGCCCGATCCGCTGTGCACCCGGTAGAGGTTCATCGACCAGTGGCGGCGCTCGGTGTCGCCGGGAGCCATGCCGACGAGCTGGAGGTCGGTGACGGAGTTGCCCGTCTCCAGGACCCGTTCGAGCGTGGCGGTCAGGCGGTCGGCCTCGGTGCCGGTGAGGTAGTCGCCGACCGTGCGGCCCCGGTGGTCGTCGGCCCGGCCGCCGAAGACGGTGGCGAAGCGCTCGTTGGCCCGGACGACGGTGAGGTCGGTGCCGAACAGCACGAAACCGAAGGGAGATTGGCCGAATATCGCCTGCGAGGCGGCGAGGTCCGTCTCGATGCGGCGCAGGGCACGGACGTCCACGACGATGCAGACCGCCGCTCGTTCGCCGGTGGCCGTCTCACTGGGCATCACATAGATCTCGGCGAGCCCGTGCGCCCCGCCCTCGCCGGGCATCCGGAACGGGACGAGTCCCGTCCACTCCTTGCCGTCGAGTACCTCGCCGACCCGGCGGTGGCCCTCGCCGCGGACCTCGCCGGGCAGGAACGCCTCGACCGGGTCCTTGCCCACGGCCTCGTGGGCGGCCACGCCGAAGAGACCGGCGGCCCGGCGGCTCCACTGCTCGATCAGCCCGTCGGGCCCGATCGAGAAGGAGGCGACTCTGATGTAGTCGTAGATCGAGCCGGGCGGACTGCTCTGCCACACGACGTCGCCCGCTGTCCCAGGTATTTCGCTCACGCGACCGTCCCCTCCAGCTCACACACCGGACCGGTCATGCCCGCAGTATTCAGCACTACGGCCCCGTCCGGCACGGCGTTCACGATCACAGCACGGTCTCAGTCCCTTTCAGCCAGGTTCGGCCCCGACCTCCGGTGATCGCTGTGCGTCCCACCTCACTCCTAACCAGGCAGGGCCAGCTCGAACCACACCGTCTTGCCGCTCTTTCCCCGCCGGGTCCCCCAGCGCCGTGCCGCACAGGCCACGAGCTGCAGTCCCCGGCCGCTCTCGTCGTCGGGTCCCGCCGTACGTTCGGTGGGCGGGTCGGGGAGGGGATCGGAGACCTCCACGAGGAGACCGGGCCGGGCGGCGGAGCCGTCCCCGTCCCGCCGGGGGCGCAGCAGCCGTACCCCGATGGGGCCGGGTGTGTAGCGCATGGAGTTGGTGACCAGCTCGCTGACCAGCAGCAACGCCTCGTCACCGACGGCGGCGTCGAGCCCCCAGCCACGCAGGGTGTCCTGGACGGCATGCCGGGCGGTGCGCACGGCACCGGGGACAGCCGGAAAGCTCCACTCGGCGCGATCGCCTTCGGTATCGGTCACGCCGATCACTCCCAGAGCCGGCAACGGTGACGTCCTGTACGCGGGGGCAAACAGCACATACCCGATATCAGGGGTCAAATACCGCCGGGCTCGACACGCGGGGCGTACGGGTGTACGGCGGCGCGCACGTACGGGTGCCCGGGAAGCGGGGGCGCACACCCCCGGCTCCGCGCGCCGCACCATGATCCTCCCGCCACGCTCAGGCCAGGTCGCCCGACGCCCTGAGGTCGTCGAAGAGCAGCTGGTCGACGGGCGGCACCCGGTCGCGGTCGGCGTACGAGAACCACGCCACGTCCTCGATCTCGCTGCTGGCCCTCAGCTCACCGCTGAACCCGGCGGTGTAGCAGGCCATCCGGACCACCGCGCCGTCCGGGAGGCCGGGCCCGCCGGCCTCGTACGTCCCCACGTGCGCGACGGACTCCGCGTCGATGCGGACCGTCAGCTCCTCCTCGATCTCGCGCACGAGCGTGTCGAGGTCGCTCTCGGCGCCCTCCCGCTTGCCGCCCGGGATGTAGAAGACGTCCTTCCCGCGCGGGCGCGCGCACAGGATGCGGCCCCCCTCGATCCGCACCCACGCCACCGTGTCGATCAGCACCGGCACCTCCCCGCCCTCCAGTTCACCGATCGCCTCGGCCAGCCACTTCTTCTCCTCCGCGCCCGTGGCGCGGGCGATGCGCAGCATGCCCCGCCGGAAGAGCGTGGACGCCCCCTCGGCCCGCACCGGCTCGCCGTCCCGGCAGAAGAAGCTCGCACACTGCCGGGCATCGCGGTGTTCTTCGCGTCCCATGTGGTCGACGGCATCCTGAAGGGCGCGGGCGACACCCGCACCCCGATGCGGCTCGCGCTCCTCACGGGCCTCGGAGTGCGCCGCCGCCGCCGTCATGTACCGGCGCACGGCGCGTCCGGGACAGCCCCCACTCCCGCCCGGGCGCCCGACGGACCCTCACCCCGGAGCGATTCGGGGAGTGCACCGGCGCATTGATCTCCCGCGTCGCACCCCCTACGACTGGGCGGCCTGCCCGACCCGCTCCACCCAGTACAGCTGCTTGTGTCCCCGGTCCTGCAACTTGTCGGCCGCACGCTGGGCCTCGCCCTGCGTGGCGTACCTGCCCACGCGGTAGCGGTTGCCGTTGTCGTCCTGCCGTATCACCAGCCAGGGAAGCACGGCACCGCTGTCACTCATCGTGTTTCTCCCGAGCATCGCGCCCCTCCCCTGAACGATGTGCACGCTTCTAAGGAACTCCAGGAAACCCCGGTACGCATATGCCTGAGCCTACGCCTGACCTTCACTCACCGGATACGCCTTTGCACAAAGAGGTACCGATCCGGCCAGGAACGGACCAACGCCCCGGGGGGGTATTCTCGCGAATGCACCCCCGGGGCGTGGCGATGGGAGCGGGAGCGGGACATGACAATCAGAGAGGAGCCGAGCCCGCCCCGGTCACCTCACGGGAAGCCGGTACCCCACCCGGTAGCGGTCGGCCGGCACCACCACGTCGGCGGTCTCGACGGGCCGCCCCGAGGCGTAGAAGGTGCGCTCGACCACCATCACCACATGGCCGGGGACCCCGCCCAGCGCCAGGAGCTCCTCCGCAAGCCCCGGGCGTGCGCCCACCTGCTCGGCCACGTTGTCCACGACCACATCGATGGCGGCCATCCGCTCGACCACCCCGCAGCCGCCCAGCGGGCCCTCCTCCGGCAGCATCACCGGCGTGCGCCCCGTGATCGCCAGGGGCTCCCAGGAGGTGGAGAGCATCACCGGCTCGCCCACCTCCCGGAACACGTAATGGGTGCGCATGACACGGTCGCCCGGTTCGATCCCGAGCCGGGCGGCGACCTCGGCGCTCGCGCCCTCCTGCTCGCTGCGCGACTCCCAGGTCCCGCGCGCCCCGTCCGCCGCCTGCTCCTGGCGGAACGGACCCGCACCGGCCTCGGGCCGGAAGCCGGAGCGCTCGACCATGCGGGGCACCGGCCGCTCGCGTACGTACGTGCCCGAGCCGGAGCGGCCCTCGACCAGGCCCTCCGCCATCAGGACCTTGCGCGCCTCCAGCGCGACGGTGTCCGAGACCCCGTACTCCTCGCGGATGCGCGCCTGCGACGGCAGGCGCGTATGCGGCGGCAGCACGCCGTTGACGATCTTCTCTCTCAGATCGCTCGCCACGCGCAGATAGGCGGGCTGCTCACCGAAAGCCACAGGCCACTCCCCAAGAGGTTGACGGACTGCGACAGCGTCGCAACCGTGGGTTCCGAACCGCAAGCGCAGGCCACAGTTTCACTCGAAGTGATGACATCGAGCGGGCCTGCGCATAGCCCGCGACGCACGGCCCGGATCCCCTTCGAACCGCCTTTGCCAAACCCTTGACCGCGTTTGGTCCAGACCAATAACTTCTGGCCTCATGCGTCGAAGAACCTTGTCTTCACTCGCCATCGCCGCCTGCGCCATCACGCTCGCGGCCTCCTCCTCCCCCGCCGCCAACGCCTCGTCCGGGCACGGCGGGAGCCACGGACACCACGGCGGCGGCAGCGGCCACCACGGCTCCGCGCCCGACTACAAGCGCGTCGGCTACTTCACCCAATGGGGCGTCTACGGGCGCGACTTCCAGGTCAAGGACCTGGAGACGAGCGGCACGGCGGCCAGACTCACCCACATCAACTACTCGTTCGGCAACGTGAGCGCGGACGGCAAGTGCTTCACGGGCAATGTGCCCGGCGAGGCCGACGCCTGGGCGGACTACGTCCGTCCGCTCGACGCGGCCGGCTCCGTGGACGGGGTCGCCGACACCGATGACCAGAAGCTGGCGGGCAACTTCAACCAGCTGCGGGAGCTCAAGGCGGCCCACCCCGGCCTCAAGGTGATGATCTCGCTCGGCGGCTGGAGCTGGTCCACGCACTTCTCCGACGCGGCCCGCACCGAGGCGTCGCGCAAGGCGCTCGTCGCCTCCTGCATCGACCTGTACATCAAGGGCAACCTGCCGGTGGACGGGACGCGGGGCGGCGAGGGCGCGGCGGCCGGGCTCTTCGACGGCGTCGACATCGACTGGGAATGGCCGGGATCGGCCGGTGACGCCGACACGGTGTACCGCCCGGAGGACAAGCGGAACTTCACCGCCCTGGTCCACGAGTTCCGCACCCAGCTCGACGCGTACGCGAAGCAGACCGCCCAGGCGCAGAAGGGCCGCCACCACGGCGCGAAGCCCAGGCACTACGAGCTCTCGGCGTTCGTCCCCGCGTCGCCCGAGAAGATCGACGCGGGCTTCGACGTACCGCGCATCATGCGGGACTTCGACTTCGTGAACCTCCAGGGCTACGACTTCCACGTCTCCGGCGAGGCGAGGACCGCCCAGCAGTCCGCGCTGTACGCGAAGGGCGACTACAGCGTCGACCGGACCGTGCGCGACTGGCTGAAGCGGGGCGCGCCGGCCCGCAAGCTGGTGATGGGCATGCCCTTCTACGGCCAGGGCTGGACGGGCGTGACCGGCGGCGGCGACGGCCTCGGCCAGCCGGCGGCGGGCCCCGCCCCGGCGACCTGGGCGGCCGGTTACGAGGACTACAAGGCCCTCAGGAAACTGGCCGAATCCGGTGCGTACAAGGTGCACCGCAACGTCCGCGACGGAAGTGCCTGGCTGTTCGACGGCACCACTCTGTGGACGTACGACGACCCCCAGGTGCTGCGCACCAAGACCGCGTACATCCGCGACCACCGGCTGGGCGGCGCGATGTTCTGGTCGCTGGACGGTGACACGGAGGACGGCGAGCTGATCACGGCCGTCGACCGCGGGCTCTCCCGCCGGTAGGAACGCCCCGAGGGGCGGCTGCGCACCGGCAGCCGCCCCTCCGCCGTGGCTACGGTCACCAGTCGACGGTCTCCGTCCAGATGGACTGGATGGAGCCCGAGCCCCACGGGTTGGTGGCGACGGACGCCTGGCCGACCGGGGCCCAGTCACCGAGGACGATCCGCTGCGGAAGGCGCGGGTCCGGGGCGTTGAGCACTGCGTGGACGCGGTGGTGGCCGGTGCCGCCCGTGCACAGGCTGGAGATCGTGCTGCCGGCACCGCCGCCGTAGGAGACCGTGCAGCCGGTCGGCGCCGCCTGGGCGGAGGGGGCGGCCGTCAGCATCGCGCCGACCGCGGCCATGGCGACGACCGCGGCACTTGTCACACTGCGCTTCCCGAACATGAGACTCCTTGGGTCCAGTGGGTGGGTCCAGTGGTGTGGTACTCGCCGCGATCCGCCCAACTGCCCGTATGTGCAGGTTTCCTGACACATCAGGAGATCGCGTGAAGGATCCTGCCCACATTCGGCCACACTGGCAAGAGCGCTGCCCAGATTTGGTCCAGTCCAATCGCCCCAGGCCCTTTCGCGAGGTAGGCGCGAAGCCCGGGCGGAGACCGCGCGGGGCGCGGGGGTCCGCCCATGCACCTGATGACCCGTCACGATGCTTACGCACAAGCCCTATTGACGAGCACACGCCCATGAGTATGGTCTAGACCTAGGTGAGCCACGGTCGCCCTGGGCGGCCTGCGGCGTGCGGGGGGACTGCGGGCGGCACCCCTTCGCCACCGGCCGTACCCCTGCCCCCACCGCGCCGGCACCCCCCTGACGAGGCCGCTGCCCGGTGCGGGCATGTCCAACCGCTGCCGTCACCCCGCGGCAGTCCCCAGCGAAGGAGTTGGCATGAACGCGAAGCGAAAACTGGCCCTCGTACTCGGTGCGGGAGTCGCCCCCCTGCTCGCGGTGGTCCTGCCGGCCACCACGGCCAGTGCGCACGGTTACGTCTCCTCGCCGCCGAGCCGCCAGGCGCAGTGTGCGTCGGGCGTGGTCGACTGCGGCCAGATCAAGTACGAGCCGCAGAGCGTCGAGGGCCCCAAGGGCCTGCGGAGCTGCAGCGGAGGCAACGCGCAGTTCGCCGAGCTGGACAACGACAGCAAGGGCTGGAAGGCCACCCCGGTCGGCAGCTCCGCGGACTTCTCCTGGACGCTGACGGCCCGCCACGCCACGAGCACCTGGCAGTACTACATCGGCGGGTCGAAGATCGCCGAGTTCAACGACAACGGCGCCCAGCCCGGCGCCACCAAGACCCACCACGTGAACTTCGGCAGCTACTCCGGCCGCCAGAAGGTGCTCGCCGTCTGGAACATCTCGGACACGGCCAACGCGTTCTACGCCTGCATCGACGTCCAGATCGGCGGGGGCGGCACCCCCGGCGGCGGTGACGGCGGTGACCCGGGCGACTGCGCCGCCTCGGCGTGGGAGGCCGGCCGCGTGTACAACGGCGGTGACACCGTCTCGTACAACGGGCACACCTGGCGCGCCAAGTGGTGGGTGCAGGGCGAGCAGCCCGGCACGACCGGCGAGTGGGGCGTCTGGGAGGACCTCGGCACCTGCTGACCCACACCTCTCCGCGGGGCTCCGGCCCCGCGGAGAGGTGCGCACGGGCCGGGCTCATGCCGCGTACGACCCGGTCCGCGCGCTGCCCCCGGAGGCGAGGACCTTGCGCGTGACGCGCTCGGCGATCGCGGCGACCAGGGCGCGCGGCCGGCGCGGCAGCAGGTGCGCGGACAGGGAGTTGCCGAACCCCGGGGTGACGTAGGCGCGGTCCCGGTCGAGGGCGGCCAGCGCGGCGCGCACGACCGGCTCCGGCGTGCTCATCGACCCGTTGACGGCCGCCTCGCGGGTCCCGATGGCCTCGAAGAACGGGGTGTCGACGGGCCCGGGGCACAGGGTGAGCACCCGCACGCCGCGCCCTCGGCACTCCTGGCGCAGGGACAGCCCGAAGTTCAGCACGAACGCCTTGGCCGAGCTGTACACCGCGAAGTACGGGGCGGGCTGGAAGGCCGCGGTGGACGCGACGTTGACGACGGCGCCGGTCCCGCGTTCCAGCATGCCGGGGAGCAGGGCGTGCGTGAGGCCGACGAGCGCGACGACATTGACCATCAGCTGGTCGTGGTCGCGCCCCGCGTCGATGTCCTCGAAGCGGCCGCAGGTCCCGAACCCCGCGTTGTTGACCAGCAGCCCGATCCGCAGGCCGAGCGTGTCGAGCCGGTCCGCGACGGCACGGGCGGCGCCGGGCTCGGCGAGGTCCTGGACGAGGACGTGAGCGCGTACACCGTGCTCGGCCTCCAGCCGCGCGGCGAGAGCGGTGAGCCGGTCCTCCGAGCGTGCGACCAGGACCAGGTCGTGCCCACGGGCGGCGAGCTGAGCGGCGAACTCCGCGCCGAGCCCGGAGGAGGCACCGGTGACGAGAGCGATTGCAGGCATGGCGGGTCTCCTTGACGAGGCTTCGACGGACTGAGCATCTGCAACAAGAGAGTACCCATTGCTCGATTATCTGCAACACCAATGTTTCAGATATTCCAGAGATGGCGCACGGGTGTTACGTTTCATGGCCTAGGGCGGCGAGGAGACGAGGAGAACGTCATGGGCGGGGAGACAACGGCACGGCCGCTGCGGGCGGACGCGGAGCGGAGCGTGCGCCTGATCCTGGAGGCGGCGGAACGCCTGCTGTCCAAGGACCCCGGCGCATCGATGGAGCAGATCGCGGCCGAGGCGGGCGTGTCCCGCACGACGATCCACCGCCGCTTCGCACACCGCCAGGCACTGACCGACGCCCTGGCCCTGTCGGCGGCCCGCCAGCTCGCCCAGGCCGTGGAAGACGGCCGCCCCACCACCGCCCCGCCCCTGGTGGCCCTGCACCGCATCACCGCCAACGTCCTGGAGGTCAAGGGCGCGTGGACGTTCGCCCTGAGCCTGCCGGCCACCCCCGGCACGGAGGCGGCCGCGCTCCACGAGACGATGACCGAGCACTGCCTCACGGTCCTGGAACGCGCCCGCGAGGACCACCTCATCGCCCCTACGGCCGACCTCCACTGGCTCCAGCGCGTCTACTACGCGTTGCTCGGCGAGACCCTCCACGGCAACCCGGCCGACCCGGTGACGGACCCGGACGCGCTGGCGGCCCGGGTGGTGGAGACGTTCCTGCGGGGGGCGGGGGGCTGAAAAACTTGCGCCCGGCGCCGCACTGCGTATCAGCCCGGCCAGCCCGCAATGGCTTCGGCCGGCGCCTGCCCGCCCTCCTGAACCGCAGTCCCGACGACCAGAGCGGGCAAGGTCCGCGCCACCTGCAGCAGAACACCCTCATCGGGCGGTGACGCGGCGAACCGGGCGTCGATCGTCTCCGCCGCTCCCCGCAGAACGGGCGCGGTGGCCACGTCCTGCTGGTGCCGGTCCAGTTCGGCACGGAACTCGGCGAGCAGGTCGCGTACGCCCCCGGGGCCTGCGGCGTTCCGGACCGGCGCCGACTGGTGCACAGCGCAGATGTCCCGTCCGACGACATGAGGACGACGTGCCTCTTGGCGTCGTCGCTCCGGTGCGTTTCCCGGCGGCGACGACCGGAACCGGGCCGCAAACGCGATATTGCTCGCACGTCTCCGCACCTGTGCGGATCGTCCGAATCCAACCCCTTCGGCCGGCCTCATCGGATCAGTTGTGTACACATGGCACACTCGGTACGCTTGATCGCATGACGCAGCCGCAACCCATGGAGTCCATCCGCGCCGTCCGCGCGCACTTGGCCGAGGTCGTGGAGCGTGCCGACCGGGACGACGTACCCACCGTGATCACCCGACGGGGCAAGCAGGTCGCCGCCGTCGTCTCCATCGAGGTGCTGCGCAGGTACCAGGAGTGGGAAGAGCGCGAGATCAACCGGATCATCGACGAGCGTATGGCCAACCCCGCACCCGGCATCCCGATCGAGGACGTCATGAGGGAGACGCTGGAACGCGGTGAGTAAGTACCGAACCGTCTTCCGCCCCGAGGCGCAGGCGGAGCTCCGGAAAATCCCTCGCGGCACAGCCCTGCGCATCCTGGCCAAACTGACTGAGCTGGAGAGCGATCCTCTGGGCTTCAACACCACCGCGCTCGTCTCACAGCCGGACCGCCGCCGCCTGCGCGTGGGCGACTACCGGGTCGTGTACACGATCGACAACGGAGAGGTCGTGGTGTGGGTCGTCCACATCGGACACCGCTCCACCGTGTACGACACCTGAGCTGTACTGATCCCACGCCTGCGCCCTCGGCACGGGATGGAGCAAGGGGGCCGACTCCCACGGAGTCGGCCCCCCTTCTGCGCCGCACGCTCGCCACGCCAGCGACGCGGCGACGCGTCATCCGCTCACACGTTGAAGCGGAACTCCACCACGTCCCCGTCCTGCATCACGTAGTCCTTGCCCTCCATGCGGGCCTTGCCCGCTGCGCGGGCTTCGGTCACCGAGCCGGTTTCCACCAGGTCTTCGAAGGAGATGATCTCCGCCTTGATGAAGCCCTTCTGGAAGTCGGTGTGGATGACGCCGGCCGCCTCGGGGGCCGTGGCGCCCTTCTTGATCGTCCAGGCGCGGGTTTCCTTGGGGCCGGCCGTGAGGTACGTCTGGAGGCCCAGGGTGTCGAAGCCGACGCGGCCGAGGGTGGCGAGGCCGGGTTCTTCCTGGCCCATGGACTGGAGGAGTTCCAGGGCTTCGTCGTCGTCCAGCTCGATCAGCTCGGACTCGATCTTGGCGTTCAGGAAGATCGCCTCGGCGGGGGCGACCAGGGCGCGCTGTTCGTTCTTGAAGTCCTCGTCCACCAGCTCGTCCTCGTCCACGTTGAACACGTAGATGAAGGGCTTGACGGTGAGGAGGTGGAGCTCGTGGAGGAGGCGGCCCTTCTCCGTGGAGGCCGTGATGCCCGCGTGGAAGAGGGTGTCGCCGGCTTCGAGGATCTTCTGCGCCTCCTCGACCGCGGCCAGGACCGCGACCTTCTCCTTCTGGAGGCGGGACTCCTTCTGGAGGCGCGGGACCGCCTTCTCGACCGACTGGAGGTCCGCGAGGATCAGCTCCGTGTTGATGGTCTCGATGTCGTCCTTGGGCGAGACCTTGCCGTCGACGTGGACGACGTTCTCGTCCTTGAAGGCGCGGATGACCTGGCAGATCGCGTCCGACTCGCGGATGTTCGCGAGGAACTTGTTGCCCAGGCCCTCGCCCTCGCTCGCGCCGCGCACGATCCCCGCGATGTCCACGAAGTCCACCGTCGCCGGCAGGATCTTCTGCGAGCCGAAGATCTTCGCCAGGACGTCCAGACGGCGGTCCGGGACGCCGACCACGCCGACGTTCGGCTCGATCGTGGCGAACGGGTAGTTGGCCGCCAGCACGTCGTTCTTGGTCAGGGCGTTGAACAGGGTCGACTTGCCGACATTCGGCAGTCCGACGATTCCGATACTAGTACTCATGCCACAAACGTCCGCTCAGGATCAAGAAGGGTGGGATCGGCCGCGACGGCAGCCCAGGCGTGCCATCGTCCACGTGCGCGTATCACGGTACAGGGACCGCGGCGAGTAGCTCTCCTTGGTCAGAACCAGTGCAGGCAGTGCGGGGCGAGGTCGCTCCCGAACAGCGCGTCCGCGCGGGCGGCCGCGGCCGGGTCGTGGGACCGGATGTGGCCGGCCCGTACGAGCGTGCTCGGGCGGGTGCCGCCGAGGTAGACCGCGCCCAGGTCCCGTACGTCCAGGGACAGGTCGGGCCGCCGGTCCGTGGCCGCGCACTCCGCCCTGCCGTCGCGGACGGTCAGCAGATAGCGGCCGTGCTCGCCCAGGAAGGGGTCGTCGACGTCGAGGACGAGCTCCCCGTCCGTGAACCAGCCGCGCGCGGTCAGCGCACGCGGTACGTCGAGGAGGCGCACCCAGAGCCAGTCGGTGAGGCCGCCGACCTCGCCGGCCCGGAGGTCCGCGAGCTGCCAGCGCAGCGGGTGCTCGGGCGGGAGGTGCAGGAAGACGACCTGGGAGACCAGATCGTGCCCGAGGGCGTACCGGGCGAGGGCGGTGAAGGCCGCGTCGCCGACGGCGATGGTCTCGTCCACCGTCAGGGTGCCGGACTCGGTCGAGTAGCTGGCGTACCCGTCCGGAGTGCCGTCGGCGTCCCGGTGGACGGCCACGTAGCGGGGTGCCCGGGAGACCGGCGGCCGGCCCGCGCCCAGCTCCCACCAGCGGTGCGGCCGGGACAGCGCGCCGGGCTGCGCGCGGCGGTACCGGTCGTAGACCGCTTCGAGGATCTCGCCGCAGTCGGCCCGCCGCAGGACCTCGACGGAACCGGTGCCGTCCGCAGCCGCCTCCCCCCGCGGATCCGCCCACTCCGCCCGGTGCCGCGGCACCGTCAGCCGGGCCGTGGACGTCGCGGGGCCGTACCCGAACCGGCCGTAGATCCCCGCCTCCGAGGCCAGCAGCACCGACAGGAACTCGCCCCGCTCCCGCACCCCGGCGAGCTGGTGGCGCATCATCGCGCCGAGCACGCCGCGTCGCCGGTGCGAGGGCACGACGCCGACGGCGGTCACTCCGGCGGCCGGGACGGGCTTCCCGCCGGGCAGCGTGAGCTCGAAGGAGTACGCGGCGGCGGTGCCCACGGGCTTCCCGTCCGGGGCCACGGCGAGCAGGCCGCGGTCCATCTCCAGCGCCGACCACCAGCGTCCGCCGTCCGCGACCGGGGTCTCCGGGAACTGCCCGAAGGCCGTGTGGACGGTCGCGACGAAGGCCTCGAAGTCCTCGTCGGTCGTGGGGCGGATCTCCATCACTGCCGCTTCTCCTCAGGGTCGGAAAGGGGCCCAGCGTACGGGTGGCCCCGCGCCGGGCGCACCGGATTACTCGTGGGCGGTGCGCAGGGTCACGGCACCGCGGAAGTCCCCCGGCGCCATCGTCGACATCGCGTCGAGCGACGCGTCCGGCACCGGCAGCAGGTGCGCGTCGACCCAGGTGTCTCCGGTCGCGCCGTTGGCCCAGGGGTCGTCGATCACCACGGCACCGGGCAGGACGCCGTGGCACAGCACCCAGTGCGGTACCTCGAACCCCTGCATCGCGGCGAGCGAGAGCAGCAGGAGTACGTGCTCCCGCCGGCCGATCGCGTCCCGGACCGCGCTCAGGGGGAGGTGGCCGGGGTCGACCGGGACGCCGATGCGCCCGGCCTCCGTGCGGGACGCCTGCTGGAGCAGCGCCCGCCACTCCCGGTCGCCCGGGGGGAGGTGGTCGAGCATGACCGGCCGGTCCGTGTCGAGGTGGACCGTCACCCCGTACGACGGCCGTGTCCGGCGCAGGGCGACGCCCAGGCCGACGGGCTCGCAGGCCATGAAGTTGGTCGCGTCCCGCCACAGCGTCAGCTCCGCCCGGCGGTCCAGCGCCTCGCAGGGCAGGACGCCCGCGTGCACCTGCGCGACGAGGGCGGTGACGGCGCCGCAGCTGAAGTGGGTGGTCTGCCCGTAGTACGGAGGCGCGGACACCGCGTCGTCGTTGAGCCAGCGGACGTAACCGGTGGCCGGCCCGTTCGCGCCCTCCGACCGCGAGAGCGGCGGGTCCAGGGGCGTGAAGCCCGCGGCGGCGGCCTCCTCCGGCGTGGCCGTCCAGCCCTCCCACTTCAGCTGGACGGCTCCCCGCCCGCGTGCGTGGGCGGCGACGGCCCCGATGACGGCCGGTACGTCACCGACGGCGTCCACGATCTTCAGGTACGCCGTCCCCGGGCGGGCGGTCACGAGCGCGGCACCCGTCCACTCCTCGCCGTCACCTCGGACGGCGACGATGTGCGGGGCGTGGGCGGAGCGGTCGACGGCGCTCCAGCGCTCGGCCACGTCGGGGGGTGGAGCCGGTGCGGTGCCGGGCTCGTACGGCACGACGATGCTGTTCACGGACGGCATGGGCCCTTCTTGCGGGGAGGACGGCATTCGAGTGCTCCGGAAGGTCAGGCGCGGGACTGCTTGAGCACCCACACGAAGTACGGCGCGCCCACCAGCGCGATCATGAGCCCCGCCGGCACCTGGGAGGGAGCCGCAACGGTGCGGCCGAGCGCGTCCGCCACGCACACCAGCACTCCGCCGAGCAGCATCGCGACCGGGATCGTCCGGGCCTGCCGGGCGCCCACCAGGGAACGGGCGAGGTGCGGGGCGACGAGGCCCACGAAGCCGACGACACCGACGGCGAGCACGCTGAGCGCGGCGAGCACGGCGGCGACCGCCAGTGCGGCGAACCGGGTGCGCCCCACCCTGACGCCGACGATGCGCGGGGTGTCCTCGTCGACGGCGAGCAGGTCGAGCCGCTCGCGCATGGACAGCAGTACGGGCAGTGCGAGTGCCAGGGCCACGGCGACCGGGACGGTGTCGGAGAACGTACGGCCGTAGGTCGTGCCGGAGAGCCAGGTGAAGATGCGGGGGGTGTTGTACGGGTCGGCGCGCAGCAGGAGGAAGGTGGTCACGGCGCTGAGGCCGTACCCCGCACCGATGCCGATCAGTACGAACCGGTCGGGCAGGAAGCCCCCGCGCCAGGCCAGCAGGGCGATCACCGCGAAGGTGGCGAGCCCGGCCGCGACGGCGACCGCGACGAGCACCGTCCGCCCGCCGCCGAGCCCCGAGGTGACGACGCCCGCGGCACCCAGTCCGGCGCCCGCCGTGATGCCGAGGATGCCCGGCTCCGCGAGCGGGTTGCGTACGGTGCCCTGCACCACGCTTCCGGCGAGGCCGAGCGCCATGCCGGCGAGGACGGCGGCGGTGACCCGGGGCACCCGGTCGTCGAGGGCCGCCCCGATGAGGTCGGGGGCGGTGCCCTGGATCCAGAGGGCGAGGTCGCCGGTCTTCAGCCAGAGGCTCCCCGCCAGGGTCCCGACGAGGGCGGCCACGGCCAGCAGGACCGCGGCGCCGGTCACGACGAGGAGGTAGGCGCGCCGGGACCGTGCGGCGACCCGGGCCCGTGGCGGCTGCTGGATGCGGCCCGTGTCGCGCAGCCGCAGCGCGAGGACCACGATCACGACGGAGCCGAGCAGCGCGGTCGGCACTCCGGTGGGGATGGAGGCCGCCCCGTCCGCCCCCTGCACGGCGCGCAGGACCGCGTCCGCGAGCAGGATGAGCAGCGCGCCGAGCAGGCCGGCCGCGGGGATCAGGAACAGATGCCGGCGCAGCGCGTGGATCCGCCCGGCGATCAGGCGGGCCAGGACGGGGGCGCCGAGGCCGACGAACGCCATCGGGCCCGCGAGGGTCACCGAGGTGCTGGTCAGGAGGACCGCGCAGACCACGGCGAGGACCCGGGTGCTGCGGATCGGCACGCCGAGGGTGGCCGCGGTGTCGTCGCCCAGGTTCATCACGTCCAGCCGCCGGGAAAGGGCGAGGGCGGCGCAGAGCACCAGGACGACGAGGGGGACGGCGCGCAGCGACGCGTCGATGTTCAGCTGCGAGAGCGAGCCGCTCCCCCAGGCGTAGAGGCCGGTGGTGTTCTGCTCGAACAGGATGAGGAGCATCCCGGTCGCGGAGTCCAGGGCCATCGCCATCGCCGATCCGGCGAGGATGAGGCGGGTGCCCGAGGTGCCCGCCGCCCGCCCCGCGAGGAGCAGGACGAGCGCCGCCGCGGCCAGGCCGCCGGCGAAGGCGACGGCGCCCGAGGCCCACAGCGGTACGGAGAGGCCGAAGGCGGCGACGAGCGACACGGCGAAGTAGGACCCGGCCGAGACCGCGAGGGTGTCGGGGGAGGCGAGCGCGTTGTGCGTGACGGACTGGAGCAGCGTGCCGGCGCAGCCCAGGGCGAAGCCCACCGCCACACCGGCGAACAGGCGCGGCAGGCGGGAGCCGGTGAGGATCTCGCCGACCGGCGCGCCGTCGGCGCCGTCCCGTTCCCCGGCGAGGTGGCGCACCAGGTCGCCGACGCCGACGCCCGAGGTGCCCTGGGTCAGGTGCCACAGGCCCACCAGGACGGTGGCGGCGAGGAGGACCGCGAGGACGGCCGCCCCGGCGGGAGCGCCGCCGCGGTCCTCGATCGGACGCGACGGCGCTGCCGCTGTGCGTACGGCGCTCACTTCTTGTCGAGTACGTCGACGTAGGCGTCGATCGCCTGCTCGTTGGAGCGGGGGCCGCCGGCGCCCCAGACCCGCGCCGGGAACGCGTGGGCGCGGCCTTCCTCGACTGCCGGGAGCTTCTTCCAGATCGGGTTCTTCCGGAGCGCGGCGACATAGCCGCCGGCGCCCTCGTCGTTGGCGTAGAAGAGGTTGGCGCCGCCCACCGCGACGAGTCCCTCGACGTCCGTCTGCGCGAGGCCGTAGGCGGGGTCGACTCCGCCGTCGCCGTGCTCCTTGTCGACGCTGCTGGTCCACGCGGGCTTCAGGCCGAGTTCCTTGCCAAGCTCGGTGAAGAGGGCGCCGTCGCTGTAGGGGCGGACGGTGAGGTTGTTGCCCTCCAGCCAGCCGTCGAAGAACACGAAGTCCCTGGTCGGCAGGTCGGCGTCGGTGACCTGCTGCTTCGCCTTCGCGAGGTGGGCGTCGAACTCCTTGAGCACCTGATCGGCGCGCTCGGTGCGTCCCGTGGCCTCGCCGATCATGCTGAAGACCTGGCGCATGTTCCCGATGGGGTCCTTCGGGTTCGCGCCGCGCGTGGCGAGCACGGGGACGCCCCGCTTCTCCAGCTTCTTGATCATCTCGTCCTTGGCGTCGAACGCCTCCACGACGATGAGATCGGGCTCGGCCGCGTACAGGGTGTCGAGGTCGGGCTCCTCGCGGGTGCCGATGTCGGTCACCCCGCCGGGGAGCTTCTCCGCGCTGACCCAGGTGCTGTAGCCCTTGGCGTCGGAGACGGCGGCGGGGGTGACGCACAGGGTCAGCGCGTCCTCGACCTGCTGCCATTCCAGGACCGCGATGCGCTTGGCGGGCTTGTCGAGCTTCACCTGCCGGCCGACGCCGTCCGTGAGGGAGACCGGCGCGGTCGACGTGGTGGTGGTGTCGTCGGCGCAGCTCTTCGACGCGGGGGCGGCCTTGGCGCCGCTCCTGGCCGTGACGTCGTCGGCGTCGGTCGTGCCGCAGGCGGCGAGGGCGAACAGGGCGAGCCCGGTCGTGGCTGCGGCCGTCAGACGGCTGGCGCGGTTCATGGAGGGTCCTCTTTCTCAAATTTTCGAAGGGTGCGCCGGAGCGCCGCACGGCTGCTCCGGAAGGGGTGGCGTCCTCGTCAGGTGAGGTGGCGCCCGAGGGGGTCGATGCGCAGCCGGCCCGTACGCGGGTCGCGGGCGACCTCGACGCGGATGTCGTAGACCAGGCCGATGTTCTCGGCGGTGAGTACGTCGGCGGGGGCGCCCGCCGCGTGGACGCGGCCGGCGTGCATGAGGACCAGCGTGTCCGCGACGCGGGCGGCCTGGTCGAGGTCGTGGAGCACGATGCCGACGGCGAGGCCGTGCTGCTCGACGAGGTCCCGCACGAGGTCGAGCGTCTCGAACTGGTAGCGCAGGTCCAGGTGGTTGGTCGGTTCGTCCAGCAGCACGACGCCGGTGTCCTGGGCGAGGCAGGCCGCGAGCCAGACGCGCTGCATCTCCCCGCCGGACAGCTCCCCGACCTGCCGGCCCGCCATGTCCCGTACGCCGGTGACGCCCAGGGCGCGGTCGACGGCGGCTCCGTCCTCGGGGGTCGGTCCGGCGAAGCCGCGCCGGTAGGGGTGGCGCCCGAACGCCACGACCTCCGCGACCGTCAGCCCCTGGGGCGCGGGCCGCGACTGCGAGAACAGGGTGACCTCGCGGGCGAACCCGCGGGGGCTGAGCAGGGCCGCGTCGCGCTCGGCCGCTCCGTCGGGGGCGCCGAGGGTGACCCGGCCGCCGTCCACCTGGTGCAGCCGGGAGAGCGCGCGGAGCAGCGTGGACTTCCCGCTGCCGTTCGGCCCCACGAGGGCGGTCGCGCGGCCGGGCTCCAGGGTGACCGAGACGCCGTGGACGACCGGCTCGCCGCCGTAGCGCAGGACCAGGTCGCGCCCGTGGAGCGCGGCCGCCGGTCCGGCGGGGCCGTCGGCGGGTCTTCCGGCACGGCGGAAGGGGCTGGTGAACATGAGGAGGTCCGGGTGGTCGGAGGGGAGCGGAGTGGGGCACCCCCCGCCCGGCCTTCACCGGCCGGGCCGCACGCTCTCCCGTGCGCGGGCGGCACCGCATACGGGCGTACGCGGGCAGCGCCGGGCACGGCGAGCAGCAACTAAGGGTTACCTAACTCGATGAAGACTATATTCCGCTTGTCAGGCAGACAATCCGGCGTTCTCGCCACCCGATACGGGATTCCGGACACCCCCGGGAGCCGCGTCCACCGCGCCGGAGAAGGCGCCGGGCGTGGTGCCCATGACGCGCCGGAAGGCGGCGATGAAGGAGCTGGGCTGCGCGTAGCCGAGGCGCTCGGAGACGGACATCACATCAAAGCCGTCGGACAGAAGCGTCAGCGCCCGGTGCACCCGCAGCATCTGCCGCCACTGCGCGAAGGAGAGCCCGGTCGAGCGGCGGAACGCGCGGGTGATCGTGCGCTCGCTGGTCCCCAGCCCCCGCGCCCACTCCTCCAGTGAGCGGCCGTCGGCGGGATCGTCCAGCAGGGCTTCGGCGATCGCGTCGATCCGGGGGTCACCGGGCAGCCGCAGCGCCAGCTGGTGCTCCGATGGCTCGATCACGTCGAACACGACGGCCTCCGCCCGCAGCCGGGCGGCCTCGGCGAGATCCGTGCGCGACAGGTGGGTCAGCAGCGATACGAGCAGCGGGGACATCGCGATCGCCTTCGGCTCCCCGAACGCGAACGGCGTGCGGTCGGGGGCGAAGAAGGCGCTGTGGAACCGTGCGCCCTCCGTCGCCCGGCCCGCGTGCACCACTCCGGCGGGCATCCAGAGCCCGTGCCCCTCGAACACGGTGAAGACCCGGTCGCCCACCCGGGACGTCAGCGTTCCGCCGCGCACCCAGACGAGCTCGTGCAGCCGGTGCGCGTGCCGGGTCCACTCCGTGGGGGCGGGGACGATCCGGAACTCCGCGACGACGGCTCCGGAGGCCGGCACCCGCTCCGGGAGCGCCCCGGCCCGGCATACGACCGTGCCCGCCTCGCGCCGCCACAGCCCCGGGTTCAGCTCACCGCGGGACGACGACCGGACCATACGAGCGAGTCTAAGCGGCGGGCCCGAACCGGTTCCCGTTGCGCCGTGTGGCATCGAACTCATCGCCAAGCTCGGCCAAAGCGCGTGTCCCGCACCTGATTCCGGCCTCCCGGCGACCTACGTTGTCCCGGTGGAGCAGCACAGGACACGTCCCCCGCAGCGCAGGCAGACCCGGCCGACCCCGTTGTCCCCGCTGGGGGCGGCCGAGGACGCCAGGGAGGCCGACGGCGCGGGGGCCCTCGGTCACCGGGTGATGAGCGCGCCCGCCGGGCGGCCGGTCTCCCCGGCCGTGGGAGCCCTGCGCCGGCTGCCCAATCCCCGGCTCACCGGGATCGGCGCCGGGCTCTTCGCGGCCGCCGCCATGTTCCTGATCGGGTGTGTGGACCTGCTGCTGTTCGACGAGTCCCCCGTCGTGTTCGGCCTGCTGTTCCTGCCGGTCAGCGCACTGACCGCGCTCTGGGTGCGGCCGGCGGACCTGGTGACCGCGCCGATCGGCGTGCCGATCGCCTTCGCGCTCGGCATCGTCCCCATCTCCGGCGGCACCGGCGGACTCGGCGGGCAGACGATGGCCGTCGTCACCGCCCTCGCCGTGCACGCCGGCTGGCTGTACGGCGGCACCCTCGTCGCGGGCGTCATCGCCTCCGTGCGCAAGGTGCGGCTGATGCGGGCCCGGCAGCGGCGCGTGATGCTGGCCGCGCGGACCGGGCGCCCGGCCGCCGCCGCCGGGCCGTCCCCGGCTCCTCGCGCCGCGGCGGCCCGCGCCCCGCGCAGGCCGTCGCAGCGCTGAGCGGTCAGTCCGAGGCCGCGGCCTTGGCGGCCATCGCCGCGCCCACGATCCCCGCGTTGTTCTGCAGCTCGGCCGGGACCATTTCCGCCCGTACGTGTTCGATCAGCGGCAGGAACTTGTCGGCCTTGCGGCTGATCCCGCCGCCGATGATGAACAGTTCGGGCGAGAACAGCATCTCCACGTGGGCCAGGTACTTCTGGACCCGGCGGGCCCAGTGGTGCCAGCCCAGGTCCTCGTCCTCCTTGGCCTTCGTGGAGGCGTGCTTCTCCGCGTCGTGGCCGTTGAGCTCCAGGTGGCCCAGCTCCGTGTTGGGGACGAGCCCGCCGTCGATGAAGAGCGCGCTGCCGATCCCCGTACCGAAGGTCAGCATGATCACCGTGCCCTTGCGGCCCCGGCCCGCGCCGAACGTCATCTCGGCGATGCCCGCCGCGTCCGCGTCGTTGAGCACGGTGACCGGGAGGCCCAGCTTGTCGCCGAGCAGGGCACGGGCGTCCTGGTCGATCCAGCCCTTGTCGACGTTGGCCGCGGTGCGGGTGAGGCCGCCCGTGACGACGCCCGGGAAGGTGATCCCCACCGGGCCCTTCCAGTCGAAGTGGCCGACCACCTCGGCCACGCACCCGGCGACGTCCTGGGGCGTCGCCGGGTGCGGTGTCAGTACTTTGTGGCGCTCCCGCGCCAGGTCTCCGCGGTCCAGGTCCACGGGAGCGCCCTTGATCCCGGATCCGCCGATGTCCACGCCGAAGATCTCCATGTGATCCACGGTACGGGCACCGGCGCGCGCTCACTCCCGGAACGGCGCCCGAAGGCGCCGGCTACTCGCCCTGCAGGGCCGCCGCCTCCGCGCGCAGGTCGCGGCGCAGCTCCTTCGGCAGCGAGAAGACGATCGACTCCTCGGCGGCCTTCACGATCTCGACGTCCTCGAAACCCCGCTCGGACAGCCACGCCAGCACGCCGTCCACCAGCACCTCGGGCACGGAGGCACCGGAGGTGACGCCGACCGTGGAGACGCCGTCCAGCCACGCCTCGTCGATCTCGTCCGCGCCGTCGACGAGGTGGGAGGCGCCCGCGCCCGCGCCGAGGGCGACCTCGACCAGGCGGACGGAGTTGGAGGAGTTCTTCGAGCCGACGACGATCACCAGGTCCGCGTCGGCGCCCATCTGCTTCACCGCGGTCTGGCGGTTCTGCGTGGCGTAGCAGATGTCGTCGCTCGGCGGCGAGATCAGCAGCGGGAACTTCTCCTTGAGCGCGCCGACCGTCTCCATCGTCTCGTCCACGGAGAGGGTGGTCTGGGAGAGCCAGACGACCTTCGACGGGTCGCGCACCTCGACGTTCGCAACGTCCTCGGGGCCGTCGACCAGGGTGATGTGGTCGGGGGCCTCGCCGGAGGTGCCGATGACCTCCTCGTGGCCCTCGTGGCCGATCAGGAGGATGTCGAAGTCCTCCTGGGCGAAGCGCACGGCCTCCTTGTGGACCTTGGTGACGAGCGGGCAGGTCGCGTCGATCGTGGCGAGCTTCCGCTCGGCCGCCTCCTCGTGCACGGTCGGGGCGACGCCGTGCGCGGAGAACATCACGATCGAGCCCTCGGGGACCTCCGCCGTCTCCTCGACGAAGATCGCGCCCTTCTTCTCCAGGGTCTGCACGACGTACTTGTTGTGGACGATCTCGTGGCGCACGTAGACCGGTGAGCCGTACTGCTCCAGGGCCTTCTCCACGGCGATCACGGCACGGTCCACGCCCGCGCAGTAGCCACGGGGAGCGGCGAGGAGGACGCGTCGGGGGGTCGTAGCAGTCATGCGTCCCATCGTAAGGCCGTACTGGACGGGCGCGGCGTGCGGCGGGTCGCGAGACTGATCTTGACGCGACCAATGGAGGGCACATGGCCGACAGCGGTACGGAATCCGGCAGCGACGGCTCCACGGAGCAGGCCCGCCTGCGGCGGACCCTCGGCTTCCGGGACCTGGTGGTCTACGGGCTGCTCTTCATCGCCCCCATGGCCCCCGTCGGCGTGTTCGGGACGCTGGACGCGAAGTCGGACGGGGCGGTCGCGCTGGTGTACGTCGCCGCGACCGTCGTGATGGCGTTCACCGCGTTCAGTTACGCGCAGATGGTGCGGGTCGCCCCGATGGCCGGGTCGGTGTTCGCGTACGCCCGCAAGGGGCTCGGCGAGGGGCCGGGGTTCATCGCCGGGTGGATGGCGATGCTGGACTACCTGCTGATCCCGGCCGTCGCGTACCTCTTCTCGGGGATCGCGATGAACTCGCTGGTCCCCGGCGTCTCACGGTGGGTGTGGACGGCGCTCGCGGTGGTCCTGACGACGCTGCTCAACCTGTGGGGGGTGCGGGCGGCCGCCCGGGTGGGCTTCGCGGTGCTGGCGATGGAGATCGTGGTGCTGCTGGTGTTCGTGGTGTCCGCCGTGGTGGTGCTCGTACGGGACGGGGCGCAGCGCGGCTGGCTGTCGCCGCTCACCGGGGATTCCGGGTTCTCCACGACGGCGGTGCTGGGCGCGGTGTCCGTGGCGGTGCTCTCGTATCTCGGGTTCGACGCCATCGCCTCGTTCGCGGAGGAGGTGACGGGCGGTTCGGCGCAGGTGGCGCGGGCGGTGCTGTTCTGCCTGGTGCTCGCGGGGACGCTGTTCGTGGCGCAGGCGTATCTGGCCGCCCTGCTGGAGCCGATGACGTCGGCGGAGCTGACCGCCGATCCGGGGGCGCAGGGTTCGGCGTTCTACGACACGGTGGACGCCGCGGTCGGGACCTGGCTGCACGATCTGGTGGCGGTGAGCAAGGCGATCGGGGCCGCGTTCGCGGCGCTGGCGGGGCAGGCGGCGGCGGGGCGGCTGCTGTTCGCCATGGCCCGTGAGCGGCGCCTGCCGGGGCTGCTGTCGCGGGTCGATCCGCGGTCGGGGGTGCCGCGGGTGGCGATCCTGATCGCGGCCGTCGTGACGCTGGTGGCGGCGGTGTGGGCGGCGCGGCGCGACGACGGGCTCGACCATCTGGTCTCGGTCGTGGACATCGGCGCGCTGACGGCGTTCGTGCTGCTCCACGCGTCGGTGGTCGGCTGGTTCGTGGTGCGGAGGATGGAGGGGGCGCCGAGCTGGTGGCGCCATCTGGTGGTGCCGGTGGTGGGTGCGGCGGTGCTGATCGCGGTGATCGTGGAGGCGACGGGGAGCGCACAGGTGGTGGGTGCCTGCTGGCTGGTCGTGGGACTGGTGGTGGTGCTGGCGCAGCGGGGGCGGCGGGGCGTGGCCCCGTGAACCGTGACGGGTCCCCTTGTCGGTCCCGGCCGTTACGCTCGCTCGCATGGCTCTGAACACTTCTCCGGAAGCCCCGCTGCCCGTCGGTGACGTGTCGTGGCTCATCGGCGGCTGGATCGACCGGCTCGGTTCGGTCTGGGTCGAGGGTCAGATCACGCAGCTGTCCCGGCGGCCCGGCGCCGGGGTGGTGTTCCTGACGCTGCGCGACCCGTCGCACGACATCTCGGTGAGTGTGACGTGCTTCCGGCAGGTCTTCGACCGGATCGCCGACGTCGTCTCGGAGGGTGCGCGGGTCGTCGTGCTCGCCAAGCCGGAGTGGTACGCGCCCCGGGGGCAGCTGTCGCTGCGGGCGACGGAGATACGGCCGGTCGGCATCGGCGAGCTGCTGGTGCGCCTCGAGCAGCTGAAGAAGTCCCTGGCCGCCGAGGGGCTGTTCGCCCTGGACCGCAAGAAGCCGCTGCCCTTCCTGCCGCAGCTGATCGGCCTGGTCTGCGGCCGGGCCTCGGCGGCCGAGCGCGATGTCCTGGAGAACGCCCGCCGACGGTGGCCCGCCGTCCGCTTCGAGGTCCGCAACACCGCCGTGCAGGGGGTGCACGCGGTGAACCAGGTGGTGGGGGCGGTCAAGGAGCTGGACGGCATCCCGGACGTGGACGTGATCGTCGTGGCGCGCGGCGGCGGCAGCGTCGAGGACCTGCTGCCGTTCTCGGACGAGGAGCTGATCCGTACGGTCGCGGCCTGTCGTACGCCGGTGGTCTCGGCGATCGGGCACGAGCCGGACTCCCCGCTGCTCGACCTCGTCGCGGACGTGCGGGCGTCGACGCCCACGGACGCGGCGAAGAAGGTCGTGCCGGACGTGGGCGAGGAGCTGGACCGGGTCCGGCAGCTGCGGGACCGGTCGCTGCGCACGGTGCGGGGGCTGCTCGACCGGGAGGAGCGGGGCCTGGCCCACGCGCTGGGGCGGCCCTGCATGGAGCACCCGCTGCGGATGGTGGACGAGCGCGAGGCGGACGTCGACGCGCTGGCCGGGCGCGCCCGTCGGGTGCTGGGCCATCTGCTGGACCGGGCGGACTCGGAGCTGGCCCACACCAGGGCCCGGGTCCTCGCGCTGTCGCCGGCCGCGACCCTGGAGCGCGGTTACGCGGTGCTCCAGCGCGCCGACGGGCACGTGGTCCGGGAGCCCGCGGACGCGGGCGCGGCCGGGGAGACGCTGCGGGCCAGGGTGTCGGGGGGCGAGTTCGCGGTGCGGGTCGCGGAGTAGGGGCCCGGGGCCCGCCGGGGCCCGGAAACGGGGTACAGGCCGGACGGATACCGACGCATAGGGTGGGACACATGACGGACGACGTAACGGCGGCCTCCGCCGCGACGGGCCCGCTGGGCTACGAGCAGGCGCGCGACGAGCTGATCGAGGTGGTGCGCCGGCTGGAGGCGGGCGGGACCTCGCTGGAGGACTCCCTCGCGCTCTGGGAGCGCGGCGAGGAGCTGGCGAAGGTGTGCCGGCACTGGCTGGAGGGTGCCCGCGCCCGGCTCGACGCCGCGCTGGCGGACCCGGCGGAGAACGAGGGGTGACGGTTATTCCGCTTCTCCGCCGTGAGTCTCCCCACTCCCGTTTTAGTTGAAAGTTAATGCACTTTCCCCGTACGGTGATCGTCGTGGCCCGGTCCTCCGTGTCCGTGACCCGATCCCGCCGTGTACGTCCGGAAGGTAATACGCACGATGTCCCTCGTTCTTGACCCCGCCGCCCAGGACCTCCTCTTCCGCGAGGCCCGCACCGCCAACACGTTCACCGACGAGCCGGTGACGGACGAGCAGGTCCAGGCCATCTACGACCTGGTCAAGTACGGCCCGACCGCCTTCAACCAGTCGCCGCTGCGCGTCGTGCTCGTGCGCTCCGACGAGGCCCGCGCGCGTCTCGTCCAGCACATGGCCGAGGGCAACCAGCCCAAGACCTCGACCGCGCCGCTGGTCGCGATCCTGGCCGCGGACAACGAGTTCCACGAGGAACTGCCGGCCCTGCTGCCGCACTTCCCGCAGGCCAAGGACATGTTCTTCTCGGAGCGCCCGGTCCGCGAGTCCGCCGCCTCGCTGAACGCCGCCCTGCAGGCCGCGTACTTCATCATCGGTGTCCGCGCCGCCGGTCTGGCCGCCGGCCCGATGACCGGTTACGACGCCGCGGGCATCGAGAAGGAGTTCCTGGACGGCGACCACAACGTGCTGATGGTCGTCAACATCGGCAAGCCGGGCGAGGACGCCTGGTTCCCGCGCCTGCCGCGCCTGGCGTTCGACGAGGTCGTCAAGACCGTCTGAGCCACGGCCGCCCGAACGGCGAACACGGGGAGGGCCCCGGAGCGAGTGCTCCGGGCCCCTCCCCGTATCCGTACGCCGTACGGCGTCAGGACGTCTTCAGCGCCGCCGCCATCTCCGCCAGCCGCTCCGCCGGGGCCGAGCCGGTCACCACCGTCGTGGCGCCCTTCTCCTCGCGCACCAGCGCGTCGTACTTGGGGCCCTCCCAGCGCTGCCAGGTCTCCCCGGCGACCTCCTGGGTGCGCCCGGTGTCCTCGGCCTCCTGGCTCACCTGGGCGATGTAGGACTTCGCCGGAGCCGTGGACTGCTCCACCGCGACGTACTTGCCGTCGGGGTCGAGGAAGCCCAGGTGCCAGCTGTTGCCCTTGTCCCGCTGGTATGTGACCGAGGTGGGCTTCCAGCCCTCGGGCAGGCCGCTGGGGGCCGCCACCGGGTACGGGGCGGCGCGCCGCGCGGTCAGGAGTTCGACGCGGTAGTCGACCGCCTTGACCGGATCGGCCTTGTCGTCGTGCGGGATGAAGATGTAGACGACACCCGCCACGGCGGCGATCGCCAACAGCGACAGGATCATGTCCCGGACGGTCTGCTTGCCTTGCTTGCTTGCCACGCCCCCATCGTCGCATCAGCCTCCGTGCGTCCGAACCGGGGGCCGCCCCGCTCAAACGTGACCCGGTCTGCTCATTTTATCGGCCTGGCGATAGAGTCAGATCACCCTCATCCGGTCGTCGCCGTACAGAAAGGTGCGCTCCGATGTCCGAGCATCATCTGCCGTCCCAGCTGGAGGTCTCCCCGGAGGCCCCCGACCGCAACCTCGCCCTCGAGCTGGTCCGGGTCACCGAGGCCGCCGCCATGGCCGCCGGGCGCTGGGTCGGCCGCGGGGACAAGATCGGGGCCGACGGCGCCGCCGTGAACGCCATGCGGACCCTGGTCTCCACCGTGTCCATGAACGGCGTCGTCGTCATCGGTGAGGGCGAGAAGGACGAGGCGCCCATGCTGTTCAACGGCGAGCACGTCGGGGACGCCACCGGGCCCGAGGTGGACATCGCCGTCGACCCGATCGACGGCACGACCCTCAACGCCAAGGGCATGCCGAACGCGATCGCCGTCCTGGCCGCCGCGGACCGGGGCGCGATGTTCGACCCGTCCGCCGTCTTCTACATGGACAAGCTGGTCACCGGCCCGGAGGCGGCCGACTTCGTGGACATCAACGCCCCCGTCTCGGCGAACATCCGCCGCGTCGCCCGGGCGAAGAACTCCACGCCCGAGGACGTCACCGTCGTCGTCCTGGACCGCCCGCGCCACGACGGCATCGTCAAGGAGATCCGGGAGACCGGCGCCCGCATCAAGTTCATCTCCGACGGCGACGTGGCCGGTTCGATCATGGCCGCCCGCGAGGGCACCGGCGTGGACCTGCTCATGGGCATCGGCGGCACGCCCGAGGGCATCATCTCGGCCTGCGCCATAAAGTGCCTCGGCGGTGTCATCCAGGGCAAGCTCTGGCCGAAGGACGAGGCCGAGCGGCGGCGCGCCCTGGACGCCGGCCACGACCTGGACCGCGTGCTGTCCACGGACGACCTGGTCAGCGGGGACAACGTGTTCTTCGTGGCGACCGGGATCACCGACGGCGAGCTGATGCGCGGGGTGCGCTACCGCTCGGAGACGGCGACCACGGAGTCCATCGTCATGCGGTCCAAGTCCGGCACCATCCGGACGATCAGCTCCACCCACCGGCTGTCGAAGCTGCGGGCGTACAGCGCCATCGACTTCGACCGCGCGAAGTAGCACCGCGCGCCCGGGCGAAGAGGCGCCCCCCATGTGCGGTGGGGGCGCCTCTTCGTACGTACGGATACGGGACCGGCGGCCCGGTCAGCCCGCCGCGGCCACCCGGCCGGACGCGCCGGCGGCCTTCAGCTCCACGTCCCGCCGCCTGCGCCGGGCCAGCGCCACGCGGCGCTCGGCGGCCGTGAGACCGCCCCACACCCCGTAGGGCTCGGGCTGCATCAGGGCGTGCTCGCGGCACTCCACCATCACGGGACAGCGCGCGCAGACCCGCTTCGCGGACTCCTCGCGCGAGAGGCGGGCGGCAGTCGGCTCCTTCGACGGAGCGAAGAACAGCCCGGCCTCGTCCCGGCGGCACACCGCCTCCGAATGCCAGGGGCCTGCCTGGTCCTCCCGAGCGGGGATCCGCTGCGGGGGGACGGCGGCGACCTGCAGGGGCTGATGCGGCAGTTGCAGCACGGTCCACTCCTGACGACGGCTTCGCGAGCGAGAGGCGATGCAGCAGTCCCTACCCGCTGTGCGTGCGCCTATGCACTGAGTGGCACTCAGGTCCGTTCCGCGCAACTGCGGTCGAGTCCCTTTTCGGCCGGATGAAACCGACTCCGCGCGCCCGGCCCGCAGAGCGTCAGTGGCCGAGGTGCTTGCGCAGCCGGTCCTGGAGATCCGCGACGAACTTGCCGCGCTTCGGCTTCGCCTCGACGCTGCCGAACACCGAGTACCCGTTGACGACGACCACGGGTGCCTCGGGGTCGGCGGATTCCAGCGTGCGGACCTCGAAACTGCCGAAAACGCCCGTGCCGCTGCCGCGCAGCGAGATGTTCTCCGGGACCCTGATCTCCACGCTGCCGAAGACGGACGTCGCGTTGATGACGGTGAGACGCTGTCCGAAAAGCGCCTCCGTCAGGTCGATTTCCACACTGCCGAACAGCGAGAAGGCGTTCGTCCGGGCGCCCACCCGCCAGCGGCCCCTGCGGGTCGAGCTGCTGAAGATCGCCACCAGGTTGTCGGCGGGACCGGCCGCCGGCTCGGGGCCGTACGCGTACGGCGTGCCGGCGGCGGCCCTGGGCGTGCCACCCGGCGCGGGCAGGTCCCGGACGAGCGGTTCGAGCTCGCCGACGGTCTTGGCGCGGTAGACGGATTCGACCCGCTCCGCGTGCTCGTCGGCGGTCAGCCGGCCCTCGGCCAGCGCCTCGCGCAGGATGTCCGCGATCCGGTCGCGGTCCGCGTCGGAGGCACGGATGGCGTCGGTGTCCGCCGGTGCGGTGGGCTGCTGGGGCTGCTTCTCGAGGTCCACCTCCCCAGCGTACCGAAACGCGATAGATCGCGACAGAGGCGGTGAGCCCTACCTCACAAGCCCGCCGCCCCCCACGCGTCCTACCCTGGTGGGTGCGCTGTCCAAGGGTGGCCAGCCGCTGTCTGCCGAGTGAGGAATGGCCGTAATGCCAGAGTTTGCGTACTCCGATCTGCTCCCCCTGGGAGAGGACACCACGCCGTACCGTCTGGTCACCGCCGAGGGTGTGTCCACCTTCGAGGCCGACGGGCGTACGTTCCTCAAGGTCGAGCCGGAGGCGCTGCGCACCCTGGCCGCCGAGGCCATGCACGACATCTCGCACTACCTGCGTCCCGCGCACCTGGCGCAGCTGCGGCGGATCGTGGACGACCCGGAAGCCTCGTCCAACGACAAGTTCGTCGCGCTCGACCTGCTGAAGAACGCGAACATCGCCGCCGCGGGCGTCCTGCCCATGTGCCAGGACACCGGCACCGCGATCGTCATGGGCAAGCGCGGGCAGAACGTGCTGACCGAGGGCGGTGACGAGGAGGCCCTGTCGCACGGCATCTTCGACGCGTACACCGAGCTCAACCTGCGCTACTCGCAGATGGCCCCGCTGAACATGTGGGAGGAGAAGAACACCGGCTCGAACCTTCCCGCGCAGATCGAGCTGTACGCCACCGACGGCGGTGCGTACAAGTTCCTCTTCATGGCCAAGGGCGGCGGCTCGGCCAACAAGTCGTTCCTCTTCCAGGAGACCAAGGCCGTCCTCAACGAGGCGTCCATGATGAAGTTCCTGGAGGAGAAGATCCGTTCGCTGGGCACCGCGGCCTGCCCGCCGTACCACCTGGCGATCGTCGTCGGCGGTACGTCCGCCGAGTTCGCGCTGAAGACCGCCAAGTACGCCTCCGCGCACTACCTGGACGAGCTGCCCGCCGAGGGCTCCCCCACCGGGCACGGCTTCCGCGACAAGGAGCTGGAGGAGAAGGTCTTCGAGCTGACGCAGAAGATCGGCATCGGGGCGCAGTTCGGCGGCAAGTACTTCTGCCACGACGTCCGCGTGGTGCGCCTGCCCCGGCACGGCGCCTCGCTCCCCGTCGCCATCGCCGTGTCCTGCTCGGCGGACCGCCAGGCCACCGCGAAGATCACCGCCGAGGGCGTCTTCCTGGAGCAGCTGGAGAAGGACCCGGCCCGCTTCCTGCCGGACACCACCGACGAGCACCTCGACACCGAGGGCGACGTCGTCCGGATCGACCTGAACCGGCCGATGGACGAGATCCTCGCGGAGCTGACCAAGTACCCGGTCAAGACCCGGCTCTCGCTGACCGGTCCGCTGGTCGTGGCGCGCGACATCGCGCACGCCAAGATCAAGGAACGCCTGGACGCGGGCGAGGAGATGCCGCAGTACCTGAAGGACCACCCGGTGTACTACGCGGGTCCGGCGAAGACCCCCGAGGGCTACGCCTCCGGTTCCTTCGGCCCGACGACGGCCGGCCGCATGGACAGCTACGTCGCGCAGTTCCAGGCGGCGGGCGGCTCCAAGGTGATGCTGGCGAAGGGCAACCGCTCGAAGCAGGTCACCGACGCGTGCGGCGAGCACGGCGGCTTCTACCTCGGCTCGATCGGCGGCCCCGCGGCCCGGCTCGCGCAGGACTGCATCAAGAAGGTCGAGGTCGTCGAGTACGAGGAGCTGGGCATGGAGGCGGTCTGGCGGATCGAGGTGGAGGACTTCCCCGCGTTCGTCGTCGTGGACGACAAGGGCAACGACTTCTTCACCGAGCCCGCCCCGGCGCCCACCTTCACCAGCATCCCGGTGCGAGGTCCTGGCCTGGGCTGAGCGCTGTGCGTGCGCAGTAGTGAGGAGGGGCGCGAACCGCCGGTACGCCGCGCGGTGAGCGCCCCTTCCGTCGTCCGGTGGCCGGGTACGCGGCCTCTTCGTACGGCACCCTCCTGGAACAGGGGGGCGCCCGGTCTCCGCGACGGCGGCGGGACGTGAGGCGCGCAAGGTTCGGGGCCCCTACACGCACATCGGAAATCAGCCAATCTCGCGCAGCCGCCACGACGCCCACGCAAGCGCGCCGGCCGGACCCGCGGGGACCCGGCACGGACCGGGGCAGGGCCCGGGGCGCCCATCCGGCCGTCGCGGCGCCCCGCGGCGCACCGCCGCTTTCGCGCACCGGGCCGTCCGCCGGGCTTGCGGAGCAGCAGGCGAATGCGGTGGGTTGTCCGGCGTTGCCGGAGAACTCCTGCCGCCCTCGCCGACGGCCGCAACCCCCACGCGGCTGTCCGAACCCGCACGGCCCTCAGAACCCCGGCCGCGCCACCCTCACCGTCCCACTCCGGAAAGGCGGACACCGCATGACGCCGGTCCCCCACCGCAGCCATGCCGACGACCTGCTCACCTTCATCGCCGCCAGCCCCTCCCCGTACCACGCCGTGGCGAGCGCGGCCCAGCGGCTGGAGAAGGCGGGCTTCCGAGAACTGCGCGGCACCGACGACTGGACGGGCACCGCGGGCGGCGCCTTCGTCGTCAACGGGGGCGCGCTGATCGCCTGGTACGTTCCCGAGTCGCTGCCCGCCCACACCCCGTTCCGGATCGTCGGCACGCACACCGACTCGCCGAACCTGCGGATCAAGCCGACGCCCGACACGAGTTCGGCGGGCTGGCGGCAGGTCGCGGTGGAGATCTACGGCGGGGTGCCGCTCAACACCTGGCTCGACCGCGACCTGGGCATCTCCGGCCGGCTCGCGCTGCGCGCACCGGGCGGCGGGACCGAGTCCCGGCTGGTGCAGATCGACGAGCCGCTGCTGAGGGTGCCGCAGCTGGCGATCCACCTGGACCGCACCGTCAACGACGGGCTCGCCCTGGACCGGCAGCGCCACATCGCACCCGTCTGGTCCCTCGGCGCGGCCGACGAGGGCGCGCTGCTGCGCCGGGTCGCGGCGGCGGCCGAGACGGAGCCGGGCGATGTGCTGGGCTGGGACCTGATGCTGCACGACGTGCAGCCGCCCGGATACCTGGGCGCGGAGCGGGAGTTCCTGGTGTCCTCGCGGCTGGACAACCTGGTGTCGGTGCACGCCGGGGTGACCGCGCTGACGGCCGCCGCGACGGCCGCCGAGCCGCCGGCCTACATCCCCGTACTCGCGGCCTTCGACCACGAGGAGGTCGGCAGCGGCTCGGACACGGGGGCACAGAGCCCGATGCTGGAGCGGGTGCTGAGCCGTTCCGTGTCGGCCCGGGGCGGCAGCGCGGAGGACTGGTCGCGGGCGCTGGCCGGCGCGTACTGCGTATCCGCCGACATGGCGCACGCGGTGCACCCCAACTACGCGGAGCGCCACGACCCGGGCCACCAGCCGCTGCCCAACGGCGGCCCGACGGTCAAGGTCAACGTCAACCAGCGGTACGCCACCGACTCGGCCGGGATCGCCCTGTTCGCCTCCGCCTGCGAGCGGGCGGGCGCGCCGTGGCAGCCGTTCGTCTCCAACAACGCGATGCCGTGCGGCACGTCGATCGGCCCCCTCACGGCGGCCCGGCTGGGAGTGCCGACGGTCGACGTGGGGGTGCCGGGGCTCTCGATGCACTCGGCCCGCGAGCTGTGCGGTGCGCGGGACCCGGGTCATCTGGCGGCGATCCTGACGGCGTTCGTGACGTCCGGATAAGGGGCACGGCCCCCGGTGCCCGGTCCTCGGGAACGGTGGACGCGGTACCGGTCCCACCGGGCCGGGCGGTCGGGGCCCCGTAGCCGCGATCGTCCCGGCGGGCCGCCGTCCTGCTGCGGCGGCCCGGCGGGTTCCGCGCCCGGTGGGCCTCGTTCCCTCCCCCGCGGCGGCTACCCTCGGCGAGTACTGGCCGGTGAGGGCCCGGGGAAGGTGGGCCAGGACGAGCGCCCGCCCCGCCCACCGCCACCGGCCAAGCGGCTTCAAGGAGGTTGGACGATGACGGATCAGGGAACGGCCGAGGGCTACCGCGTCGAGCACGACTCGATGGGCGAGGTCAGGGTCCCCGCCGAAGCGAAGTGGCGCGCCCAGACGCAGCGGGCCGTGGAGAACTTCCCGGTCTCCGGCCAGCGCCTGGAGCGGGCCCACATCGAGGCCCTGGCCCGGATCAAGGCGGCCGCCGCCAAGGTCAACGCCGAACTGAAGGTGCTCGACCCGGACATCGCCGAGGCCGTCCAGGAGGCGGCCGGCGAGGTCGCCGAGGGGCGCTGGGACGCGCACTTCCCGGTCGACGTCTTCCAGACCGGCTCGGGCACCTCGTCGAACATGAACACCAACGAGGTCCTGGCCACGCTCGCCACCGAGCGCCTGGGCCGCGCGGTCCACCCCAACGACCACGTCAACGCCTCGCAGTCCTCCAACGACGTGTTCCCCTCCTCGATCCACATCGCCGCGACCGCCGCGGTCACCGCCGACCTGATCCCCGCCCTGGACCACCTGGCCGCCGCCCTGGAGCGCAAGGCGGAGGAGTTCGCGACGGTGGTGAAGTCCGGGCGGACCCACCTGATGGACGCCACGCCCGTGACCCTCGGCCAGGAGTTCGGGGGGTACGCCGCCCAGATCCGCTACGGCGTCGAGCGGCTGCGCGCCTCACTCCCCCGGCTCGCCGAACTCCCCCTCGGCGGCACGGCCGTGGGCACCGGCATCAACACCCCGCCCGGCTTCTCCGCCGCCGTCATCGCGGAGGTCGCCCGGGTCACCGGCCTTCCGCTCACCGAGGCCCGCGACCACTTCGAGGCGCAGGGCGCCCGGGACGGCCTGGTGGAGACCTCGGGTCAGCTGCGCACCATCGGTGTCTCGCTCACCAAGATCTGCAACGACCTGCGCTGGATGGCGTCAGGCCCGCGCACCGGCCTCGCCGAGATCTCCCTGCCGGACCTGCAGCCCGGCTCCTCGATCATGCCGGGCAAGGTCAACCCGGTCATCCCCGAGGCGGTCCTGATGGTCGCCGCGCAGGTTACGGGGAACGACGCCACGGTCGCCGCCGCGGGCGCCGCCGGGAACTTCGAGCTGAACGTCATGCTCCCGGTCATCGCGAAGAACCTGCTGGAGTCCGTACGGCTGCTCGCCAACGCCTCCCGGCTGCTCGCGGACCGCACGGTGGACGGGATCACCGCGCACGCCGAGCGGGCCAGGGAGTACGCCGAGTCCTCGCCGTCCGTCGTCACCCCGCTGAACAAGTACATCGGTTACGAGGAGGCGGCCAAGGTCGCCAAGAAGTCCCTCGCGGAGCGCCGGACGATCCGTGAAGTCGTCCTCGAATCGGGCTATGTGGAGCGCGGAGACCTGACCGAACAGCAGCTCGACGAGGCCCTGGACGTGCTGCGCATGACCCGCCCCTGACGGGCGCCGCCGCGCCCGGGCGGCGCGCTCCGTAGGATCTGTCCATGACGGGTATCGGAGAGACCGAGCGCTGGGCGCCGGGTGACCAGATCCTGTGGCGCTACCGGGGCAACGGCCCCAGACGGCCGGATTCCGCCGCTCACGCGTTCCACATCTGCCGCCCGGTCACGGTCGTCCAGGACACCGAGGACCTGCTCGCGGTGTGGGTGGCGCCCGGCACGGAGTGCGTCAAGCCGGTCCTCGCGGACGGCACCGAGGTGCACGCCGAGCCGCTCGCCACCCGGTACACCGCCCCGCGCACGACGGCCCGTTCGCTCTGGCTGGGCAACGGCGTGCTGAAGCTGGCCCGGCCCGGCGACCCCTGGTCCGTCTGGCTGTTCTGGGAGCGGGGCTGGCAGTTCCGCAGCTGGTACGTGAACCTGGAGGAGCCGCGCACCAGGTGGGCCGGGGGCGTCGACTCCGAGGACCACTTCCTGGACATCTCCGTCTACCCGGACCGCAGCTGGCTCTGGCGCGACGAGGACGAGTTCGAGCAGGCACAGCGGGTGGGCCTGATCACGCCGGACACGGCGGGCCGGGTGCGCGAGGCGGGGCGGGCGGCGGTCGGGCTGATCCGCTCCTGGGGGTCGCCGTTCCGGGACGGCTGGGAGGACTGGCGGCCCGATCCGGCGTGGCAGGTGCCCGAACTCCCGGACGACTGGGACCGCCGGCCGGACGGCTCGGACCGTACGGCTTCCGCCATGCCGTCGTGAGACCCTTGATGCACCCCAGGGGGGCAAACGTAGGATCGTCCCGAGGAGCGCGGCCCGGCCCCAACCGGCAGGCGGGGTGCAGGACCTGAAGGCGAGTCACCGGCTCGTCGCGCGGACCGCGTCCTCGGGGCCGCATCGGCGTCACGAGTCGCACGAGTTGCCCGCATCACATGAGCCACTACGAGGGGGTGGAGACGTGTCCGCTGACCGCTGCCGCCCCCACGGAAACGTTGTCACCGGCATCCTGATCGGACATCGCGTTTCGGCCCCGCACGGCGGGGAAAGCGGTGTCAGCCGTTGTTATTGCCGCTCCTGCCGGGGCACAGTAGCGCCCCACAAGGTGATTGCCTCATACAACCGGCCCGGACGGACGGAATCCCACGCGTGACGGAGCATCCCACCTCCCACGAAGGCCGGCAGCCTCTCGCCGCCCGGCCGCAGGAACGCACCCGGCCGCGGCAGCGGGACGCCGCCGTGGCGGCCGCCGCTGCCGCCACGGCGATCCCGGCCCCCGCCAAGGGCCCCGCGACCGCGGCCCCCGACCCCCAGGCGGCGACGCGGCGCGAAGGCGACCGGCTGCGCTTCGTGGGGGCCGCGACCCGGCGGATCGCCCGGGGCATCGACCTGGACGAGATCGTGCTCGGGCTGTGCCGGGCCAGCGTCCCGACCTTCTCCGACGCCATACTCGTCTACCTCCGCGACCCGCTGCCCGTCGGAGACGAGCGGCCGGTCAACCCGTTCGTGCTGCGGCTGCGCCGCTCGGACCGGCTGCGGCTGACCGACGAGGAGACCGAGAGCCTGTCGGAGACGGAGCGGCTGCGGCTGCCCGCCCTCGACCCGCAGGCCGACCTGATGCCCGCCGCCGAGCTGTGCGAGGTGCGGCCCGGGAGTGCGCTCGCCGAGGTGCTGCGCGGGGTGCGCCCGGTCTTCGGCGACTCCGCGGCGGCCCGGGTCGCGCTGCCCGAACTGCTGGGCGCCGACCGCACGGTGCCGCTGGGCCACCGGGTGGTCCTGGCCCCGCTGCGCGGCCGGCGGCGGGTGATCGGGGCGGCGGTCTTCCTGCGCGGCGCCGAGCGCCCGGCCTTCGAGGCCAACGACCTCCTGGTGGCCGCCCAGCTGGCCACGCACACCGCCCTCGGCATCGACAAGGCCGTGCTCTACGGGCGCGAGGCGTACATCGCGGACGAGCTCCAGCGCACGATGCTGCCCGACTCGCTTCCCCAGCCGACGGGCGTGAAACTCGCCTCGCGCTACCTCCCCGCCGCCGAGACGGCCCGGGTCGGCGGCGATTGGTACGACGCGATCCCGCTGCCCGGCAGCCGGGTCGCCCTGGTCGTCGGGGACGTCATGGGCCACTCCATGACTTCCGCCGCGATCATGGGCCAGCTCCGGACCACCGCGCAGACCCTGGCCGGGCTCGACCTGCCCCCGCAGGAGGTCCTGCACCATCTGGACGAGCAGGCGCAGCGCCTCGGCAGCGACCGCATGGCCACCTGCCTGTACGCGGTGTACGACCCCGTCGCGCACCGCATCACCGTCGCCAACGCGGGCCACCCGCCGCCCGTCCTGCTCCACCTGGGCGGCCGCGCCGAGGTCCTGCGGGTGCCTCCGGGCGCCCCGATCGGCGTCGGCGGAGTGGACTTCGAGGCCGTCGAGCTGGACGCGCCCGCCGGTGCGACGCTGCTGCTGTACACCGACGGGCTGGTCGAGTCGCGGCTGCGGGACGTGTGGACGGGGATCGAGCTGCTGCGGGAACGGCTCGCCGCGACCGCCCGGCTGACCGGCCCGGACCACTCGCCGCCGCTGGAGGCCCTGTGCGACGACGTGCTGGACATGCTGGGTCCCGGTGACCGCGACGACGACATCGCGCTGCTCGCCGCCCGCTTCGACGGGATCGCGCCGAGCGACGTCGCCTACTGGTTCCTGGACCCGGACGAGTCCGCCCCCGGCCGGGCCCGCAGGCTGGCGCGCAGGGCGCTCGGCCGGTGGGGCCTGGACGACCTGTCGGACTCGGTGGAGCTCCTGATCAGCGAGGTGGTCACCAACGCCGTGCGCTACGCGGAGCGCCCGGTCACCCTGCGGCTGCTGCGCACCGAGACGCTGCGCTGCGAGGTGGGCGACGACTCCCCGCAGCTGCCCCGGCAGCGCCGCGCCAAGGACATGGACGAGAACGGGCGCGGCCTGTTCCTGGTCAACCGCCTGGCCCGCCGCTGGGGCGCGACGCGCCTGTCGACGGGCAAGGTGGTGTGGTTCGAGATGCCGGTGCGCGGGTAGCGCCCGGCCCCGGGGAACGCGAACGGGGGGTGTACGAGGCTCCTCCTCGTACACCGCCCGTTGCCGTGGTCAGGGGCGGCGGGTCAGCCGGTCAGCTGTCGTCGCTGCGGTCCGGCCGCTTGTCCCCCGAGAGGTCCGGGAGCTCCACGGTGGACGAGGGGTCCGGGCCCGGCCGGTTCGAGGGGCTGGGCGGCGGTTCGCTCGTCGCGCCGCCCGAGGGCGAGGCGGGCGGGGAGCTCTGCGGGGATTCACTGGCCGACGGCGGCTCGGAGGACGGCGACGTCGAGGGCGAGTGGGAGGGCGAGGGCTCGTCGGAGGGCGAGGTGCTGGGGCTCGGCGAGTGGGACGCGGGAGGCGGGCTGACCGCGGCGCCCATGTCGGTGTCCAGGTCGAACTCGCGAGCCTTGCCGACGGAGTGCCCCATGTAGTCGGCCCAGATCTCGGCGGGGAAGCCGCCACCGTTGACGCGTCCGCCGCCACCGGCGCCCTGGAGGGTCACCTGCGCGTTCTTCTTGATCTTCTTGCCGTCGTCGTCGGTGCGGTCGAAGGCGGCCTCGCCGAACAGGCCGACCGAGGTCACCAGGTCCGGGGTGTAGCCGGTGAACCAGGCCGACTTGTTGTCGTCCGAGGTACCGGTCTTGCCGGCGATGTCCTTGTCGGAGAGCCCCTCCGCGTTGCGGACCGACCCGCGGGCCGTACCGTCGTCGACCACGCCGGTCAGCACGGAGGTCACGGAGTCCGCGGCCTGCCGGGAGATCACCTGGTCGCCGATGGCGTCGGGCATGTCGAGCGCGGCGTCGCCCTGGTGCACGGCCGACTTCACGATCTGCGGGGTGACCTCCTTGCCGTGGTTGTCGAGCGTGGCGTAGACCCCGGCCATCTCCAGCGGGCTCGCACCCATGGAGCCGAGGGTCATCGCGGGTGCGGCTTCCAGCTTGTCCACGTCCATGCCGAGCTCGCCGGCGGTCTTCATCACCTTGTCCATGCCGACGTCCACGCCCATCTGCGCGAAGACGGAGTTGACGGACGCGTTCATCGCCGCCTGGACGGTGATCTGCCCGTAGTTGTGGTCGTCCTCGTTCTCCGGCGCGAAGTACCTGTCGCCGCCGACGACCGGGCGCTTGCTGGTGCCGTCGTAGCGGGTGTTCGCCGTGATCCGCTCACCGTCCTGGGTCTTCGACTCCTCGTCGAGGGCGGCGGCGAGGATGACCGGCTTGAAGGTGGAGGCGGGCTGGTAGTCGGTGCGGGCGGCGTTGGACACCCAATGCTCGCTCTGGCCGCGGCCGCCGTACAGCGCGAGCACCGCGCCGGTCTTCGGGTCGACCGAGGCGGCGCCCGCCTGGATGTCCTTGTCGAGCTTGCGCTTCTTGGTGTCCAGCTTGTCGAGCAGCTTGGTCTCGACCGACTTCTCCAGCCGCGCCTGCTTCTTCTTGTCGATGTTGACGGTGATCGTCCAGCCACCGAGGTCGAACTGGTCCGCGGTGAGGCCCGACTGCTTGAGCACCGCGTTGCGGGCCGCCTCGACGATGTAGCCCTTCTGGCCGGCCGTCCCGTTGAGCGGCTTGGGGTCGTGCGGCTTGGGGAACTTCAGCCCCTGCCGCTTGCCGGCGTCGAGCCAGCCCTCCTCGACCATGTTGTCCAGCGTGTACGCCCAGCGCGCCTTGACGAGCCGCTTGCCGTTCGGACCGGCGACGGCCCAGTCGTACTGGCTCGGCGCCTGGAGCAGCGCGGCGAGGTAGGCGCCCTGGGAGACGTTCAGGTTCTTGGCGTCCACGCCGTAGTACGCCTGCGCGGCGGCCTGGATACCGAACGCGCCGCGGCCGTAGTAGCTGGTGTTGATGTACCCGGCGAGGATTTCCTTCTTGGTCTTCTTCTGGTCCAGCTTCAGCGAGATGACCAGCTCTTTGAGCTTCCGGGTGACCGTCTGGTCCTGGTCCAGGTAGTAGTTCTTGACGTACTGCTGCGTGATGGTCGAGCCACCCTGCTTGCCCTTGCCGGACAGGGTGTTGAGCAGGCCGCGCGCGGTGCCCTTGAAGTCGACGCCGTGGTCGTCGTAGAAGGACTTGTTCTCGGCGGCGACGAAGGTGTCCTGGACCTCCTTGGGCACCTCGGCGAGGCTCACGATCTCTCGGTTGACCTCGCCGGTCCTGGCCAGCAGGCTCCCGTCGGCGTACTTGTAGACGTTCGCCTGCATCCGCGCCTTGGGATTGCCCCCGGGCACGTCCACAACCATGTAGAGCACGGCGAAGGCGCCCATGCCCAGCAGGATCACCCCGAGGGCGGTGCCCAGTAGTTTGCGCCAGGTGAAGAGCCTGCGTATGCCGCTCTTCTCAGCCCGCCGCTGGGCTCGTCGCGCTTCCGCTCGACCCATCGCTTGGTCGCTCCCGTTTCTCTGCTCTGCTCTGCCGAATCAGCCCGGACCTGCCAGCTAACACCGTGGGCAAGCCCGAAAAGCCGACGATCCGAGATTTTACGGACGTGAGAATCAGCACCCGCCCCCGATGGAACCGACTCCTGAGGGGTGCGCAAGGTTGCGAAAACCGTTAATGTGTAATCACATTGCTAGCGACCGGCTAGCTGACCATCACGGGGGCCACCATGACCGACCCGCACGAGCCCGACACCACCGCCCAGCCGTCCGCCGGGCTTGCCCCGGACGCGCCCGAGATGCCGGAACCGCAGGTCCGAGAGGTGAAGGCGCACAGCATCGCCGGCGGCCTCGGGCTGCTGCTGACCGTGCTCGGCGTGATCGCCGGCATCGCCCTCGCCGTCATCGGGGGCGTCATCGGCTCGAACGGGAACAACGCCGTCGGCATCCCGCTCTGCGTCCTGGGCGTCCTGCTCGCCCTCGCCTCGTTCTTCTGCATGGGCGGTGTGAAGATGGTCGCACCGGGCGAGGCGCGGGTGATCCAGCTGTTCGGCCGCTACGTGGGCACCATCCGCACCGACGGACTGCGCTGGGTGAACCCGCTGACCTCCAGCCGCAAGATCTCCACCCGGGTGCGCAACCACGAGACCGCCGTCCTCAAGGTCAACGACGCCTACGGCAACCCGATCGAGCTCGCCGCGATCGTCGTGTGGAAGGTCGAGGACACCGCCCAGGCGCTCTTCGAGGTGGACGACTTCCTGGAGTTCGTGGCCACCCAGACCGAGTCCGCCGTCCGGCACATCGCCCTCGAGTACCCGTACGACGCCCACGAGGAGGGCGGCCTCTCGCTGCGGGGCAACGCCGAGGAGATCACCGAGAAGCTGGCCGTCGAGCTGACCGCCCGGGTGCAGGCGGCGGGCGTGCGGATCATCGAGTCGCGCTTCAGCCACCTCGCGTACGCCCCCGAGATCGCCTCCGCGATGCTCCAGCGCCAGCAGGCCGGCGCGGTCGTCGCGGCCCGGCAGCAGATCGTCGAGGGCGCGGTCGGCATGGTCGAGATGGCGCTGACCCGGATCGCCGAGCAGGACATCGTGGAGCTCGACTCGGAGCGGAAGGCGTCCATGGTGAGCAATCTGATGGTGGTCCTGTGCGGTGACCGCGCGGCCCAGCCGGTCCTCAACACGGGCACGCTCTACCAGTGACCGAGGAGAGCCCGGGGGAAGGGCCCCGCGCCCGGCCGCGGCAGCGCAAGCAGATGCTGCTGCGGCTGGACCCCGCCGTGCACGACGCGCTGGCCCGCTGGGCGTCGGACGAACTGCGCAGCGCGAACGCGCAGATCGAGTTCCTGCTGCGGCGGGCGCTCGCCGAGGCCGGCCGGCTGCCGGGCGGAACCTCGCCCATCCCCCGCCGGGGGCGCCCGCCGAAGGCCGCGCAGGAACCGCCGGGCGAGGAGTGAGACAGCAACGGCCCGTCCCTCCGGGGACGGGCCGTTGACGTGCGCCGTCCGGCTGCACCCCCCGTGTATACACAGTAGGTATACACACCATGTAGAGTGCTCCGCATGTCAATCGGCCACACCTTGCTCGGGCTCCTGGAGTCCGGCCCACGCCACGGTTACGACCTCAAGCGGACGTTCGACGAGAAGTTCGGGCACGACCGCCCCCTGCACTACGGGCAGGTCTACTCGACCATGTCCCGGCTGCTGAAGAACGGCCTCGTCGAGGTCGACGGCGTGGAGAGCGGGGGCGGCCCCGAGCGCAAGCGGTACGCGATCACGGACGCCGGCATCACCGATGTCGCCACCTGGCTCGCGCAGCCCGAGAAGCCGGAGCCGTACCTCCAGTCGACCCTGTACACCAAGGTCGTCCTGGCCATGCTCACCGGCCGCGACGCGGGCGACGTGCTGGACGCCCAGCGCTCCGAGCACCTGCGCCTGATGCGCATCCTCACCGACCGCAAGCGCCGCGGCGACCTCGCCGACCAGCTGATCTGCGACCACGCCCTGTTCCACCTCGAAGCCGATCTGCGCTGGCTGGAACTGACCGCCGCCCGCCTCGGCCAGCTCCAGAAAGTGGTGGCCCCGTGACCCCCGCCGGCTCCCTGCTCTCCGCGCACGACCTGCACAAGACCTACGGCTCGACCCCCGCCCTCGACGGCGCGTCGTTCTCCGTCCACCCCGGCGAGGTCGTCGCCGTGATGGGCCCCTCCGGCTCCGGCAAGTCCACGCTGCTGCACTGCCTCGCCGGAATCATCACCCCGGACTCCGGCACCATCACCTACGACGGCCGCGAGCTCTCCGCCATGTCCGACGCGGAGCGCAGCGCCCTGCGCCGCAGCGACTTCGGGTTCGTCTTCCAGTTCGGCCAGCTCGTGCCCGAGCTCACCTGCGTGGAGAACGTCGCCCTGCCGCTCCGCCTCAACGGCACCCGCCGCAAGGACGCCGAGCGCACCGCCCGCTCCTGGATGGAGCGCCTGGAGGTCGAGGACATCGGTGCCAAGCGCCCCGGCGAGGTCTCCGGCGGCCAGGGCCAGCGCGTCGCCGTGGCCCGTGCGCTCGCCGCGTCCCCGAAGGTGATCTTCGCGGACGAGCCGACCGGCGCCCTGGACTCCCTCAACGGCGAGCGGGTCATGCAGCTGCTCACCGACGCCGCCCGCTCCTCCAACGTCGCGGTGGTCCTGGTGACCCACGAGGCCCGCGTCGCCGCCTACTCCGACCGCGACGTCACCGTGCGCGACGGCCGGGCCCTGAATCTGGAGCACGCCGTATGACGCTCCTGGACGAGAAGCGGACCCAGGCCCCCGCGCCGCCGGCCCGCCCCTCCCGCACCGCGCCCTGGCTGCGCGACCTCGCCCTCGGCGTCCGGTTCGCCGCCGCCGGCGGACGCGAGGGCTGGATCCGTACGATGCTCACCGCCGTCGGCGTCGGCCTCGGCGTCACGCTGCTGTTCCTCGCCGCGTCCGTGCCGCACGCGCTCGACGCCCGCAACGACCGCGAAACGGCCCGCAGCGAGACCAAGATCTCCGAGAACCCGGACGCGCAGGGCAGGAAGTCCGACACCTCGGTCCTGCGGATCGGTGCGGACACCGAGTACCACGACCGCAGCATCAGCGGCTATCTGATGCGCGCGGAGGGCAGCCACCCGGTGCTCCCGCCGGGCATCGACGCCATGCCCGCCCCCGGCGAGATGGTCGTCTCCCCCGCCCTGAAGGACCTGCTGAACGACCCCGCCAACGCCCTGCTCAAGGAGCGTTACCCGTACAAGATCACCGGCACCATCGCGGATGACGGACTGCGGTCGCCCAACGAGCTGTGGTTCTACGCCGGCAGCGACACCCTGACGCAGGCCACGGGCGGCCACCGCGTCACCGGATACGGCGACCCCGAACCGACCCCGCCGCTCGCCCCGCTGCTCGTGGTCCTGGTGATCATGGTCTGCGTGGTGCTGCTCGCGCCCGTCGCCATCTTCATCGCCACCGCCGTGCGCTTCGGCGGCGACCGCCGCGACCGCCGGCTAGCCGCGCTGCGCCTGGTCGGTACGGACATCAGGTCGACCCGCCGGATCGCGGCGGGCGAGGCGCTCTTCGGCTCGGTGCTCGGTGTGCTGATCGGCCTCGTCCTCTTCCTGGTGGGCCGGCAGTTCGTCAGCTACATCGAGGTCTGGGACGTCAGCGCCTTCCCCACGGACCTCGCCCCCGACCTGCGGCTGTGCCTGCTCGTCGCGGTCGCCGTCCCGCTGACCGCCGTGCTGGTCACGCTGTCCGCTATGCGCTCGGTGGTCATCGAACCGCTCGGGGTCGTACGCAACAACCGGGCCCGCAAGCGCCGTCTGTGGTGGCGGCTGGCGCTCCCCCTCGCGGGGCTCGGCCTGCTCGCGCTCAAGGGCCAGTCCGGCGAGTACGAGGTCGTCAACCCGTACCCCATCACCATCGGCGCGGTCCTGGTCCTCCTCGGACTCGCCCTGCTGCTGCCGTGGCTGGTCGAGGCGTGCGTGAACCGGCTGCGCGGCGGCCCGGTGCCCTGGCAGCTCGCCACCCGCAGGCTCCAGCTGAGCAGCGGGACCGCCTCCCGGGCCGTCAGCGGCGTCACCGTGGCGGTGGCCGGCGCGGTGGCCGTGCAGATGCTGTTCGCCTCGATGAACGCCGACTTCAACAAGGCCACCGGACAGGACCCCAGCCGCGCCCAGTTCTACGCCGTGTCGGAGAAGGTCAGCGGCAACGCCGCCGTGGAGAACATCAAGGAGTTCCGCGCCACCAAGGGCGTCACCCAGGTCATCGGCATGGTCGAGGCGTACGTCACCAAGCCGGGGAAGTACGGCGACGGCGAGATGCAGCCCACCACGTCGCTGAACGTCGGTGACTGCGCCACCCTGCGCGAGGTCGCCCGCATCGACTCCTGCGAGGACGGCGACTCCTTCGTCGTGCACCCCAGGAACGACAAGGACATGGCCGGCTGGATGGACAAGACCGCCCGCAAGGGCAAGGAGGTCGAGTTCGAGTCGGGGAGCGGCCGGAAGCTGCGCTGGACGCTGCCCGCCGACGCGAAGACCGTCCTCAGCCGCAAGGACCCGCTCGGCGAGGACCGCTGGGGGATCATGGTCACCCCGGGTGCGATCGACGCGACTACCCTGCCGGGCGCGATCACCGCCTCACAGATCCGCGTCGACGAGAGCGTCCCGGACGTCGCCGAGTACGTACGCAACACGGCGGCCCGCATCGACCCCGGCATGCGCCTGGTCACCCTGACGTCCGTCTCACGCGACCGCCAGTACGCCAGCGTCCAGACCGGCCTCCAGGTCGGCGCCACGGTCACGCTGCTGCTGATCGCGGCCTCCATGCTGGTCTCCCAGCTGGAACAGCTGCGCGAGCGCAAGCGGCTGCTCTCGGTCCTGGTCGCCTTCGGCACCCGGCGGACCACCCTCGCCTGGTCGGTGCTCTGGCAGACCGCGCTCCCGGTGGTCATCGGGCTCGCGGTGGCGGTGGCCGGCGGCCTCTCGCTCGGCGCGGCGCTGTGCTGGATGGTCGGCAAGTCGGTCGACGACTGGCTGGTGTTCCTGCCCCTCGCGGGAGCGGGCGGGGCGCTCATCCTGCTGGTCACGCTGCTGTCCCTGCCGCCGCTGTGGCGCATGATGCGCCCGGACGGACTGCGCAGCGAGTGACGCCGCGGGGGGGGGGGGGGGGGGGGGGGGGGGGGGG
>NZ_JBMNDO010000040.1:0-60017 GCF_052542855.1 Streptomyces sp. SAS_281 | reverse complement strand
CCCCCCCCCCCCCCCCCCCCCCCCCCCCCCCCCCCCCCCCCCCCCCCCCCCCCCCCCCCCCCCCCCCCCCCCCCCCCCCCCCCCCCCCCCCCCCCGCCGACGGCTTGTGCGCGGCGGACGGCGAGGCAGCGCGGGACGGCTTCGCCTCGGGCACGGCCTCCAGCGTGTCGTGGACCGGCGGCCCGGCGGTCTGCGGGGCCAGGTCATGGGCCGGCCGGCTGACCCCGGGGCGCGGCGGCGCGGCCGGATGCGGCTGGACGGACACGCACCCCGACAGGGCCGCGCCCGCGAGGCAGACCAGGAGTTTCACGGCGGTTCTCGTTCGTTGCACGTGATCAACTCTGCGGGGCCGACGACCGGTCCATGCCTCCCTCGCCCCCGATCCGCCCGCACGAGTGACGCCGGTCAGCACGGCGCCGCCGCCGACGGCGCCTCAGCGCCCCAGCATCCCGCGCAGCAGCTCGTCGAAGCCGGTGCGCAGCTCCGCCTCGCTCGGTACGGAGCGGTGGTAGGAGCCGGCCGCGCACGAGAACATCAGCCCCTCGCACCAGGCCACCAGGGACAGCGTGTGCCGCTCCGGTTCCGGCGACCCGGCCGCGGTCATCAGTGCCACCAGCGGGGCGCGGAACTGCATGCCCGTCGCGTCGAAGAACTCCCGCAGCTGCGGGCGGCGGGTGGCCTCCAGCGCCAGTTCGTACCGGCAGACCAGCAGCTCCGGGTGGTGCGTCAGGTAGCGGTGCAGGGCCCGGGCCAGCCCCGCCGCCGGCTCGCCGGTGTCCGTGCCCGCCCCGAGCCCGCCGGGCGCGAGGACCCGGCCCTCGCGCTCCGCCAGCCGTCGCACCGCTGCCTCCAGCAAAGCCTGTCGGGTCCGGGCGTGGTTCGACGTCGAGCCCTGGGGCAGTCCGGCCCGCTCGTCCACCGCCCGGTGCGTCAGCCCCCGCATGCCGCGCTCCGCGAGAAGGGCGAGCGCGGCATCGGCGATCAGTTCGGCCCGGTCGGAACCGGTGGGACGTGCGGTCATGAGGTCAACCTACCGTCGCAACTACAGCTGTAGTACGTTGGGCGGTGTCACTACAGATGTAGTTGCAGCGGAGGGAAAGTCATGGACATGCCCCGTGCGGTCGTCATCGGCAGCGGGATCGGCGGACTCACCTCCGCGCTCGCGCTGCACCGGTCCGGCTGGCAGGTCACCGTGCTGGAACGCGCCGACTCCCTGGAGCCCGTCGGCGCCGGAATCGGGCTCGCCCCCAACGCCCAGCGCGCGCTCGACGTGGTCGGCCTCGGCGACGAGATCAGGTCCCTGGCCGCCTGGCAGGGCGAGGGCGGGATGCGCGCGCCGTCCGGCCGATGGCTCTCCCGCACCGACGCCACCGCGGCGGCCGAACGGTTCGGCGGTCCGCTCGTCCTCCTGCACCGCTCCGTCCTCATCGACCGCATCGCCGCCCGGCTCCCCGCCTCCGCCATCCGCACCGGCTGCCCGGCCCGTCTGGCCGACCCCGGCACCGCGGGCGGCGCCCCCGCCGTGGTCGGTACGCCCACCGGGACGATCGAGGCCGAACTCGTCGTCGGAGCCGACGGAATCCACTCCGGTGTACGCGGCGCCCTCTTCCCGGACGCCCCCGGCCCCTCCTACGCGGGCTTCACCACCTGGCGAGCCGTCGTCCCGGCCCCGGGCCGCCCCTTCCCGCCGCACGAGACCTGGGGGCGCGGCGCGCTCTGGGGGAGCCAGCCGCTCAAGGACGGCAGGATCTACGCCTACGCGGCGGCGACCGCCCCCGCCGGAGCCCGGGCGGCCGACGACGAGAAGGCCGAACTCCTGCGCCGCTTCGGCGACTGGCACGACCCGGTCCCCGGAATCATCGCCGCCACCGCGCCGCAGGACATCCTCCGCCACGACGTGTACCGGATGGCCGTCCCGCTCCCCGCCTTCCACCGAGGCCGCACCGCACTGCTCGGCGACTCCGCGCACGCCATGGCCCCCACCCTCGGCCAGGGCGGCAACCAGGCCATCGAGGACGGCATCGTCCTCGCCCACCACGTGGCCCCCGGCCGGGACCTGGGCGCCGGCCTCGCCGCGTACACCGCCGAACGGCTGCCTCGCACCGCCGGTGTCGTCCGCAGGGCCGACCGTGTCTCCCGGCTCATGAGCCTGACCAGCGCGCCGGCCGTCGCCGCACGCGACTTCCTCATGTCCACCGTCTCCCGGCTCGGCCCCGGCCTCGTCCTGCGCACCTTCGACGGGATCGCCGACTGGCGGCCCCCGGGCGCCGCGTATGCTGCCGGGACGACGAAGGAGGCGCCCCGCACACGGCGCTGACCAGCGAGAGGAACACCCTGTGAAGGTCGGCTGCATCGGGCTCGGGGACATCGCGCGGAAGGCGTACCTGCCGGTGCTCGGCTCCCTGCCGGGCATCGAGCTCCACCTCCAGACCCGCACCCCGGCCACCCTGGACGCGGTCGCCGCCGCCCACCGCATCCCGGCCGACCGGTGCCACCAGGACCTGGACCCGCTGCTCGCCCAGGGGCTGGACGCCGCGTTCGTGCACGCCTCGACCGCCGCCCACCCCGAGATCGTCGGCCGGCTGCTCGACGCGGGCGTCCCCACCTACGTCGACAAGCCGCTCGCGTACACGCTGGCGGAGTCCACCCGCCTGGTCGAGCTCGCCGAGGCGCGCTCCACGGGCCTCGCCGTCGGCTTCAACCGCCGACTGGCCCCGGGATACGCCCAGTGCGCGGAACACCCGCGCGAACTGATCCTCTTGCAGAAGAACCGGGTCGGCCTCCCCGAGGAGCCCCGGACCATGGTGTTCGACGACTTCATCCACGTCGTGGACACCCTGCGCTTCCTGGCGCCCGGCCCCGTCGAGCGCACCGTGGTGAGCGGCCGGCTCGTGGACGGTCTGCTGCACCACGTCGTGCTCCAGCTCTCCGGCGACGGCTTCACCGCGATCGGCGCGATGAACCGGCTCAGCGGTTCGACCGAGGAGCGGCTCGAAGTCTCCGGCCAGGACTCCAAGCGCGAGGTCCTCAATCTCGCGGAGGTCATCGACCACAAGGGTCAGCCGAGCGTGCGCCGGCGCGGCGACTGGGTGCCGGTGGCCCGTCAGCGCGGCATCGAGCAGGCGGTGCTGGCCTTCCTGGACGCCGTACGCGAGGGCCGCCCGCTGAGCGCCCGCGACGCGCTGGAGACCCACGAACTCTGCGAGCGCGTTCTGCGGGAGCTCGACGCCGCCTAAGCAGCCGTCGCCGTCTCCACGGGACGCGTACGCCTCCGGGCCCGCCGGGCCCGTACGCCCTCCGCGGCACAGAAGACGGCCAGCACCCCCAGCGCCCCGTACACCGCCCAGTCGCCGAACCGCACGTAGAGCGTCGTGCCCCGGGCCAGCGGCACCCCGTAGACGGCGGTCCCGCTGGTCTCCGTGCCGAGGCGGGGCCCGACGGGCTCGCCCCCGGGGCCGTACACCGCGCTCACACCCGTAAGTGTGGCGTGCACCATCGGGCGGCCGCTCTCCGCCGCCCGCAGCGCGCCGAGCGAGGCGTGCTGGACCGGGGCCCAGCCGTGCTGGAAGGACGAGGTGGAGGACTGGGCGACCAGGAGCCCCGCCCCGTCCTGGACCAGACGCCGGCTCATGTCCGGGAACGCGGACTCGAAGCAGACCAGCGGGCCGATGCGCGGTCCGTCCGGGCCGGGCGCCCGCATCGTGACCGGGCCCCTGCCGCGCAGCCGGTCCTCGCCCGCCGCCCGGCCCATCGAGGTCGCCCAGCCGAGCGCCGACCGGGCCGGGATGTACTCGCCGAACGGCACGAGCCGCATCTTGTCGTACCGGTCCCCGGTGAGCCCCCGGGGACCGACCAGCACGGCGCTCTTGAAGATCCCCGTGCGCCCCGCCGCATCGGTCTGCCGGGCGTCCACGTTCACCAGGAGGCCGGCGCCCACCGACCGCGACAGCGCCGCGAGCCGGGCCGCGATGTCCGGCCGCCGGACCGGGTCCACGCCGACGCTGCTCTCACCCCACACCACCAGGTCGACGCCGCGCCCCGCGAGCGACCGGGTCAGGGCCTCGCTGCGGGCGAACCTGCGCTGGATGCTGCCCGGCCCCTCCACGATCCCCGGCTGCACGACGGCCACCCTGGCCGTGCCCGTCCGTTCCGGCTGCGGCGCCCACACCCAGGCCGCCCCGACCACCAGCGCGCCCACCAGGAGCGACACGGCGGCCACGACGCGGGCGGCGGAGTGCACCAGCAGCACGGTGACCGCCGTGTTCACCGCCACCACCAGGAGACTCACCAGCCACACCCCACCCACCGAGGCCAGCCGCAGCGCCGGTTCCACCTGCCACTGGCTCGCCCCCACCAGCCCCCAGGGGCCGCCGAGCGCCTCCCAGGACCGCACCAGCTCGATCATCAGCCAGCCGCACGGCACCACGACCACCGCCGCGACCGCCGCCCGCCCGCTCACCGGACCCCGCAGCAGCCGGTGCGCCAGCAGCCCCCACGGCGCCCACAGCAGACCGAGCAGCGCCGCGAGGATCACGATGAACACGTGCAGGCTGGGCATCAGCCAGTGGTGCACGGCGACCATGTACCCCGTGCCGCCCAGCCACGCGTCGCGCGCCGCCCCGCGCCCCGTCCCGGCGGAGCGGACCAGCAACAGCAACGGGACCAGGCAGACATAGGCGAACCACCACAGCGAGGGTGCGGGGAAGGCGAGCGCCGGCAGCGCACCGGCCACCAGCGCGGCGGCCGCGCGCCCCGGGGTCCGGTCGAGCACGCGCGCACCCCGTTCGCGCCACCCGGTCCGCGCACCCATGCCGCACCTCCTCGCCCCGCCCGCCGGCAGGTCCGTCCGCCATCCGGTCCCGGTCTTCTGCCCAGTGTGCGGCAGCGGACGCGGCCCGGCCGTCAGCAGGGGACGACGGCCACCGGGCCCATCGCGTGCGTGAGGGTCGTGTGCGCCACCGGCGACAGCCCGAGGCCCAGCGACTCACCGCCGCGCCGCCGTCCGACGACGGTCAGCGACGCCGTCGCGGACGCGGTGACCAGCGTGCGTGTCGCGGAGCCGTTGACCGGCTCCTTCATGACCTCGACCTGCGGGTACGCTGCCCGCCGGCCGGCCGTCAGTTCCGCCAGTGACCGCTCGGCCGCGTCCGCCGCCGCGTCCCGGTCGAAGACCGGCCCGCCGGACAGCATGGACGAGAACATCGTCCAGCCGTGCACGATCCGCAGCCGCGCGCCCGGGTGCGCCGCCGCCGTCCCGAAGGCGAAGTCCAGCACTCCCTCGCTGCTCTCGTCGGCTGCCACCCCGGCGACGATGTCCGGGAAGACCTCGCCCCCGCCCTCGCCGGCCGGCTCCTCGTCGTCCCGGCCGCCGTGCACGATCACCACGGGGCACTTGGCCATGGACGCCGTCGCCAGGCTGTTGGACCCGAGCATCAGGGACCGGAACCCGCCGAGACCCCGCGAACCGAGCACCAGCAGCGAGGCGTCCCGGCTCAGCGAGACCAGCGCCGCCGACGGGAAGTCGAGCGGTGCGAGTGTCGTGGGCCGCAGCCCCGGAGCGACCTGGGCCACCCGGTGCACGGCCGAGGCCAGCAGCTCGCCCGCCTCCCGCTCCTGCGCCTCCTGGCCGGTGCGCCGGGCCAGCTGCCTGACGTGCACGATGAGCAGCGGCAGCCCGCGTACCACCGCCTCACGGGCCGCCCAGTCCAGCGCGTCCAAGCTGTGCGAGGAGCCGTCGACCGCCGCGATCACGGGAAGCTCGGTGCCGCTCATGGGTTCCTCTCCGCCGTCCGGACCTGTCTCGTACGCTACGGCGGCGCGGGCGCCCGTGCCGAGGCGGAGGCGGCCGTCCGGGCCCCGGCACGGCATGACCCCGCACGTTGTTTGTCCCTATCGGCCGGTCCGGCTGCGCCTATGCTCGCGGTATGGAGCAGAGCGAAGTGGTGAAGCGCGTGGTCGGCATCCTCACCGAGGCGGGGGAGATGCGCCGGCTGCTGGAGGAGAACCCGGACCGCGACGACGCCGAGACCGACTCGACCGTGGTGACCGCCCTACTCAACGAGACCATGCCCCGGATCGCCATCCCCGAGGACGCCACCGTCGAGGACGTCGTGGTGGTCGTCGGACGCGAGGTCGGCGGTGCGGTGGAACAGCTCGTCGGGGCCTTCACCCTGGCGTTCGCCATGCTGGCCCAGGTCCACGACTCCGGGCAGACGGACGTCACCTCGGCGGACGTGCTCCAGGACCTCGCCCTGCGCGCCGAGCAGTTCGGCGCCGAGGGCCCCGGCGACACGGAGATCTGAACACGGCGCCGCCCCCGGCGCGGCCGGGGGCGGCGGACGTACGGCGGACGTCAGCCCGCGGACTCACCCGCGTGCGGGCTCAGCGCGTCGGTACCGACGAGGAAGAAGATCACCACGCCCAGGACGATCCGGTAGATCACGAACGGCATGAAGCTCTTCGTCGTGATGAACTTCATGAACCAGGCGATGACCGCGTACCCCACTCCGAACGCGATGACCGTCGCGAAGATCGTCGGGCCCCAGGAGACGTGTCCCTCGCCCGCGTCCTTCAGCTCGAAGACGCCCGAGGCGAGGACCGCCGGGACCGCCAGCAGGAACGAGTAGCGCGCCGCAGCCTCCCGGGTGTAGCCCATCAGGAGACCGCCGCTGATCGTGGCGCCGGACCGCGAGACGCCGGGGACGAGGGCCAGCGCCTGGCAGCAGCCGTAGATGAGCCCGTCCTTGACGCCCAGTTCGCGCAGGGTCTTGCGCTGCTTGCCGGCCCGGTGCCTGCCGCCCTTCTCGTCGCGGGCGGCCATCCGGTCCGCGACGCCGAGGACGACGCCCATCACGATCAGGGTGGTCGCGATCAGCCGCAGATCGCGGAAGGGGCCCTCGATCTGGTCCTGGAACGCCAGGCCCAGCACGCCGATCGGGATGGAGCCGACGATGACCAGCCAGCCCATCTTGGCGTCGTGGTCGCCGCGCATCGAACGGTCCGTCAGCGACCGGAACCACGCCGAGACGATCCGGGCGATGTCCTTGCGGAAGTAGATGAGGACCGCGGCCTCCGTGCCGATCTGGGTGATCGCGGTGAAGGCCGCGCCCGGGTCCTGCCAGTCGGCGAACGCCGCGGTGAGCCGCAGGTGCGCGCTGGAGGAGATCGGCAGGAACTCGGTCAGTCCCTGGACGAGGCCGAGGACGAACGATTCGAACCAGCTCATGGGGCTTGGGCCATCCCGGGATACTCGTGCACCGGCCGCCGGCGTCGGGCGCCCGGCGGGTGCGGTTTGCGGTCATGCGAGGACAGGGCCCGGCCGGGCCCTGTCTCGTCTGTCGGTCGCGGGCAGCGTATCGCCCCCGGGTGAACACCCGGCGACAACCCCCGCGCGCCCCGCCCCGTCGCCCTCAGCCGCCCAGGCGGTGGCGGCGGCGCCAGGCGACCACGGCCGCTCCGGCCCCCGTCAGCACGATGAAGCCCATCGCCGCCAGGAACGCGGGCGAGGTGGGCGACGACGCCTCGCTCCCCGCCACCACGTACGCGGCGGTGTTCGGGATCGAGCCCAGGCCCGTCGCCACCAGGAACGGCGGGTAGCCCATGCGCGAGACGGCGGCGCAGTAGTTGGCCGCGGCGAACGGCACCCCGGGGAAGAGCCGCAGCGCCAGCATCGAGCGGAAGCCGTGCCGGCTCAGCTGTCCGTCCGCCGCCCGCAGCCAGCGCCCCCGCACCAGGGTGCGCAGCGCGTCCTGCCCCAGGACCCGGCCGAGCATGAAGGAGACCCCCGCGCCCAGGACCGTGCCGCCGATCGCCGCCCCGAGGCCCGCCTGGACCCCGAACAGGGCACCCGCCGCGAGGTTCAGCAGCGGACGCGGCACGAACGCCACCGTGCAGACGCCGTACGCGAGTCCGAAGAGCACCGCCGCCGTGGAACCGCCGCTCAGCTCCCCGAGTCTCCCGGAGGTCAGCAGCTGCTGCGGTTCGAGCAGCAGCATGGCCGTCGCGGCGGCCGCCAGGACGGCGACGAGCAGCGAGAGCCGGGACCACGGCGACAGCAGCACCCGCGTGCAGCGCACGGCGAGGCCAGGGGCGGGGCGGGTGTCGGGGACGACGTCGAGCATTCGGGGAGAGTAACCGACAAAGGTGTGTGATCGCCGTAATGCACCCTCGCCGGCCGCCCGGCGACCCGCGCCCAATCCCCGTACGGCCCGCCGTAATTCGCTCGACGGGCGGGCGGCCCGTCGGAGATGATCGGCGCATGTCCCGGTACGCCTTCCCCGCAGCGCCGTCCGCAGTCGCGGACGCGCCGAAGGCTGCCGTGCGCACCCTCGCAGCAGTTGTCGCCGCAGCGGTCACCGCTGCCGCAGCGCCCCTCGGCGGCGCCCGAAGCTGACCCTCCCCCGACCGTCCGGCGGACCCCGAGAGGGGAGGGTCGGCCGGGCCCCGGGGTCCTCACGTCACGCTTCGCATCCCAAGGAATGAACCCATGTCCAAGACGGCATACGTGCGCACCAAGCCGCACCTCAACATCGGCACCATGGGCCACGTCGACCACGGCAAGACGACCCTGACCGCCGCCATCACCAAGGTCCTCAGCGACCGCGGCACCGGCACCTTCGTCCCCTTCGACCGCATCGACCGCGCGCCCGAGGAGGCGCAGCGCGGCATCACCATCAACATCGCGCACGTCGAGTACGAGACCGGCACCCGGCACTACGCGCACGTCGACATGCCCGGCCACGCCGACTACATCAAGAACATGGTCACCGGGGCCGCCCAGCTCGACGGGGCGATCCTCGTCGTCTCCGCGGTCGACGGGATCATGCCGCAGACCGCCGAGCACGTCCTGCTCGCCCGCCAGGTGGGCGTCGACCACATCGTGGTGGCGCTCAACAAGGCGGACGCCGGTGACCCCGAGCTCACCGACCTGGTCGAGCTGGAGGTCCGCGAGCTGCTGTCCGCGCACGGCTACGGCGGCGACACGGTGCCCGTCGTGCGGGTGTCGGGGTTGCGGGCGCTGGAGGGCGACCCGCGCTGGACGGGGGCCGTGGAGGCGCTGCTCGACGCCGTCGACACCTACGTACCGATGCCGGTGCGCTACACCGACGCGCCGTTCCTGCTGCCGGTGGAGAACGTCCTGACCATCACCGGCCGGGGCACGGTCGTCACCGGTGCCGTGGAGCGCGGTACGGTCCGCGTCGGCGACCGGGTGTCGGTGCTCGGCCCGGACATCGAGACGGTCGTCACCGGTCTGGAGACCTTCGGGAAGCCGATGGAGTCCGCCGAGGCCGGCGACAACGTCGCGCTGCTGCTGCGCGGCGTCGAGCGCGACCGGGTGCGCCGCGGCCACGTCGTCGCGGCGCCGGGCAGCGTCACCCCGAGCCGGCGCTTCACCGCGCGGGTGTACGTCCTGTCGGGGCGCGAGGGCGGCCGCACCACCCCGGTCACCACCGGGTACCGGCCGCAGTTCTACATCCGCACGGCCGACGTGGTCGGCGACGTGGACCTCGGCGAGGCGGCGGTCGCGCGGCCCGGGGACACGGTCACCATGACCGTCGAGCTGGGCCGGGACGTCCCGTTGGAGGCGGGCCTCGGCTTCGCCGTCCGCGAGGGCGGCCGCACGGTCGGCGCGGGCACCGTCACGGAGCTGCTCTGAGCGGCACGAGGAGCGTGGGGCCGCCGCCCCGGACACCGGGGGCGGCGGCCCCACCGCACAATGGGGGAGTGAACGAGTCGATACCCGTCGTCCGGGACGTGGACCACGGCACCGCGCGCCTTCTCCCCGACGTGGACCGGGAGCGGGCCTGGCTGCTCACGGTCGACGGCGCCCCGCAGTCCTACGTCGACCTCGACGCACCCGAGCACCTGGAGTTCGAGTACGCCCGCCGGCTCGGCCACGTCGTGGACTGCGCGGCGGACCCGGGCGAGCCGCTGGACGTCCTGCACCTGGGCGGCGGCGGCCTCACCCTGCCCCGGTACGTCGCGGCGACCCGCCCCGGTTCCCGGCAGGACGTGGTGGACGCGGACCGAGGGCTGCTCGGTCTCGTCGCCGAGCACCTGCCGCTGCCACCGGGCTGCGGCATCACCGTGCACGCGGCGGACGCCCGCTCCCGCCTGGAGGGGACCGCCCCCGGCTCGGTGGACCTGCTGATCGCGGACGTCTTCGGCGGCTCCCGGGTCCCCGCCCACCTCACCTCGGTCCCGTACGCCGAAGCGGCGGCGCGGGTGCTGCGGCCGGACGGGATCTACGCCGCGAACCTGGCCGACGGGCCGCCGTTCGGCTTCCTGCGGTCGCAGCTGGCCACCTTCGGGGCGGTCTTCGGCGAGCTGGCGCTGATCGCGGAGCCGGGCGTGCTGCGCGGCCGCCGCTTCGGCAACGCGGTCCTCGTCGCCTCCCGCTTCCCGTTCGACACGGCGGCCCTGGCCCGCCGGTGCGCGGCGGACGCGTTCGCGGCGCGGGTGGAGCACGGGGAGTCGCTGGCCGCGTTCGTCAACGGGGCCCGGCCGGTCGGGGACGAGGACGCGGTGGCGTCACCCGAGCCGCCCGACGGCGCCTTCAGCGTCGGCTGAGGTGGGCGGCACGAGCGGGGCGGCGGCCACCTCGACCGACTCGGTCCGGCGGGTCAGGTTGCGTACGTCCGGAACGAACAGCACCAGCCCCGTGACGAGCACGACCAGGCCCGCGCACCCCCACAGCGCCTGACTGCGTCCGACCAGGGACTCGACCGGTCCGGCGAGGGCGGTGGCGACCGGCACCATGGCCACCGAGCCGAACCAGTCGTACGCCGAGACGCGCGACAGCTTCTCCTCCGGGATCTCCTGGTGCATGGCCGTCATCCAGGAGACGCCGAACACCTCGATCGCCGTACCGCTGACGAACATCACCAGGCAGAGCCAGGTGGCCGACAGCGGCACCGCGAGCCCGGCCGACGGGAGGGCCAGCGGGAAGACGCAGAGGGTTCCGGCCAGCAGCAGCCGGCGGGGTTTCCACCGCATCATCAGCAGCGCCCCGGCCAGGTTGCCGACGCCGAACGCGGCGAGCGCGAACCCCCAGGGCCGGGCGCCGCCCAGCTCGTCGCGGGCGACCAGCGGCCCGTAGACCGCCTCGGCGGCTCCGACGGCGGCGACCACCACGGAGAACTGGGCGACGATGGACCAGAGCCACGGGCGGCCCGTGAACTCCTTCCAGCCGTCCCGCAGGTCCGCGAGCAGCCCGCCCCCGGGCTCGCGTGCCGGGATGTGGCTGACGTCGAGGAAGGCGCGCAGGCCTCCCGCGACCGCGAAGGCGGCGGCGTCCACGGCGAGCACCCAGCCGGGGTCCATCGCCGCGATCATGGCGCCGCCGAGTGCCGCGCCGCCGATCGCGGCGCCCTGGGTGGACATTCGGAAGAGCGCGAAGGCGCGGCTCGCCTGCTCGCCGCTGACGCTCGACATCAGCATGCCCTCGGCGGCCGGGCTGAAGAACGCCTGCCCGGTGCCGCAGAGCGCGGTGAGCAGCATCATCTGCCACAGCTTCGGGTCGCCGGACAGGACGAGCAGGGCGAAGAGGCCCTGTGAGACGCAGTTGAGGGTGTTGGCCGCGACCATCACCCGGTGGCGCGGCATCCGGTCGGCCATCGCCCCGCCGATGAGCAGGAACAGCACCAGCGGCACGGTCCTGGCGGCGGCGACGAGACCGACGTCACCCCCGTCGCCGCCCGTCTGGAGAACCGCGAACGCCGCCGCGATCAGCGCGCCGTGGGTACCCAGGGCGGTGATGATCGAGGCGGCGGTCAGCAGCCGGTAGTTGCGGCCCGCCGGGACGGGTCGGGCGGAGCGGGGGGCGGGGGCGGCTGCGTCGGTCACCCAGGGACTATCGCGGCCGCCGCCCCGTTGCGCAAATGAGTTCCCGGACCGGGGTCAGGAAGCGTCCTCGGAGTCGACCACCGGCACGAGGCGCACGGTGCTGAGGATCTTCTCGATCGTCGCGTTCGGCAGTTCGTCGTCCACGTCCGCGGCGGCGTACAGCACCCACGAGGAGAACGCGCCCTTGCTGTTCTTGAAGGTGAAGGCGTACGTCTTGCCGTCGCTGCTGCACTTCGAGCGCTTGGTGACGTTGGGCGCGGTCGCGGTGACCAGGCTCCCGGTCAGCCCCGACTTGGTGGTGTACTGCTTGGCCTTGCTGATCTTGATGCTCTTCTTCGGCATGTGCTGCGCGAACGCGGCCCAGGCCCAGGTGCCCGCCTCGTTACGGGCGTTCACGTCGGCGTCCGTGGCGCCCTCCGCACCCCGGGTGCCGGCGCCGGCCAGGCTGTACTTGTCCTCCGTGCCGTCCTTGTCGGCGTCGTCCGTGCACCACTTCTCCTTGAGGTCCGCCGGCCCGGTGAAGCCGATGAGCGGCAGGCCGTCGTTCTTCTTCTCGTCCTCGAAGAAGGACAGCACGCCGGGCGGGGACACCTCCCAGTCGCCCGGAACGTCGAACTGGGTGCCCCACTTGGGGTTCGTCACGACCTTCCAGCCCGCGATCTGCGGCTTGGCGTCCTCGCCGCCGCGCGGGTTGGCCTCGGGCGAGGACGCGGACCCGGACGGCTTGGCGGGCGCGGACGACTTCTTGCCGTCGGCGACGTTCTTGCCGTCCTTGTCGTCGTCCTTGTTCAGCACGATGACGCCGGTGACCGCGGCGGCCACCACGACCGCGGTCGCCGCGACGATGGCGATGACCGTGGTCTTCTTCTTGTCGTTGCCCGGCTGCGGGTCACCGGGAGGACCGGGCACCGCGTACTGCGGAACCGTCGGCTGCTGGTACGGGTTGGGCTGGCCGTACCCCCCCTGCCCGCCCTGCTGCGGGTAGCCGTAACCGGGCTGCTGGCCCGACGGCTGGCCCTGCTGCTGATATCCCGGTTGCTGATAGGGATTCGGCTGCTGGTACCCCGGCTGCTGGTACGGGTTCTGGTTCTGGTCCTGCGGGTTCTGCTCGCCCCCGGGCGGCTGCTGTCCTGGCCACATGGCGAGTAACGATAGAGGGGCCCCGCCCGGCGTGCCACGTCCGCCCCCGTGTGCGAACGGTGAAGGAGCGGCGGCGGCCCGGCAGGCGAGTGTCCGCAGAGGCATGGCCAAAGATGTCTACCCATGAGTAACATCCCGTCCATGAGCGCTGAACAGATGACCGCGGGCGAGATGCTCGCCGCGACGGTTCCGATGGTCCGGACCCTCGACCTCGAATTCCTGGAGACCACCGCCGAACGCGCGGTGGTCCGCATGCCGGACCGGGCCGACTACCACAACCACGTCGGCGGACCGCATGCCGGAGCGATGTTCACGCTGGCCGAGTCGGCGAGCGGCGCCATCGTCATCGCCGCCTTCGGCGACCAGCTCTCCCGGGCCGTGCCGCTCGCGGTCAGCGCCGAGATCGCCTACAAGAAGCTGGCCATGGGCGAGGTCACCGCGACCGCCGTCCTCGGTCGCCCCGCCGCCGAGGTCGTCGCCGAACTCGACGCGGGCGAGCGTCCCGAATTCCCGGTGACCGTGGAGATCCGGCGCGGGGACGGCGCCGTGACCGGTGAGATGACCGTCGTCTGGACGCTGCGCCCGAACGCCTGACCCCGGCACGCGCGCGTACGGAAGGGCCGCCCGGCACCGGCGGCCCTTCTCGCTGTCCGCCTCCGTGAAGCTGAGGGTAGGCTTCCCGCGGTGCGCCGATGAGTGTCCGGCGGGCGACAGGACATCACACGTAAGGAAACGGCGTTGCACATCCAGGAGTGGCTGGAGACCGTCCCCGCGATCAGCGTCTACATCCTGGTGGGCGCCGTCATCGGGCTGGAGAGCCTGGGCATTCCGCTGCCCGGCGAGATCGTTCTGATCAGCGCCGCTCTGCTGGCCGCGAGCCACGACGGCATCAACCCCTGGATCCTGGGCGCCTGCGCCACGGCCGGCGCCGTGATCGGGGACTCGATCGGCTACGCCATCGGCCGCAAGGGCGGACGGCCGCTGCTGGCCTGGCTCGGCGGGAAGTTCCCCAAGCACTTCGGTGAGAGTCAGATCGGCCTGGCCGAGCGCTCCTTCCAGAAGTGGGGCATGTGGGCCGTGTTCTTCGGCCGCTTCGTCGCCCTGCTGCGCATCTTCGCCGGTCCGCTGGCCGGTGTGCTGCACATGCCGTACTGGAAGTTCCTCATCGCCAACGTGCTCGGCGGGATCGCCTGGGCCGGCGGCACCACGGCCGTCATCTACTCGGTGGGCGTGGTCGCCGAGGCATGGCTCAAGCGGTTCTCCTACCTGGGCCTGGCCATCGCGGTCCTGATCGGCCTCGCCTCCATGCTGGTCCTCAAGAACCGCGCCAAGAAGGCCGCCGCCGCGCACTCCGCCGCGGCCGCGGAGCCGGAACCGGGGACCGTGCCGGTCGCGGACTGAGCCGGCGGCCCCTCAGTCCTCGCAGGCTTCGCGGTGGGCCTTGGCCAGCTCCACGTAACCCACCGCGTTGAAGCGGACGCCTTCCAGCTCCTCCTCGGTCAGCGGTCGCTTCACCTTCGCCGGGACGCCCGCGACCAGCGAACCCGGCGGTACGCGCATGCCCTGCGGTACGAGGGCCTGCGCCGCGACCAGTGAACCCGCGCCGATGTGCGCGCCGTTGAGGACGGTGGCCCCCATGCCGATGAGGACGTCGTCCTCGACGGTGCAGCCGTGCAGGACGGCGTTGTGCCCGACCGAGACCCGCTCGCCGACCGTCACCGCGAAGCCGGGGTCGACGTGGACGCTGCAGTTGTCCTGGATGTTGGAGTCCGCGCCGATCACGATGGGCCCGCAGTCCGCGCGCAGCACCGCCTGGTACCAGAGGCTGGAGCCCGCCGCCATGGTGATGTCGCCGATCGCCACCGACGTCGGCGCGGTGAACGCCTCCGCGTCGATGACCGGCTCCTTGCCGCCGATGCCCATGATCATCGCCTGCTCCGCCATCGCCCGTTCCTCCGTGTTCCGGCGCCGTCGGCCGCCGGGGAAACCGTATGCGACGCGTGGCCGCGCGCCCCTGTTGGGGTGAAGATCACAGGCCGGTCCCGCCGCCCCTCCGGTGGGCTCGGCTTACGGTGAGCGCGTGCCGAAGAACCGGAATCCGCTCGCTCCCCTGACCGCCTGGCGGCGGCGCGCCCTGTCGGGGGCCGTCCACCGCTGCTGGCGCTGGGCGCGCGAGGCGGGGGCGGTGACCGCCGAACACCCCGGCGGGCTGCGGTTCGCCCGCATCGGCGAGGGCACGCGGCTGGCGTTCCCGCAGGGCACGGTCTTCGGGGAGCCGTGGATCCGGCTCGGCGACCACTGCATCATCGGCGAACAGGTCACGCTGACCGCGGGCCTGATGCCCGACCTGGACCTCGGGCCCGACCCGATCCTCACCCTGGGCGACGGTGTCGTGCTGGGGCGGGGCAGCCATGTCGTCGCCGACACGACGGTGACCATAGGCGCGGACACGTACTGCGGTCCGTACGTCTACATCACCTCGACCAACCACAGCTACGACGACCCGCACCAGCCGGTCGGCAAGCAGTGGCCCCGGATGGAGCCCGTCTCCATCGGCCCGGGCTGCTGGATCGGCACCGGCGCGGTGATCCTGCCCGGCGCCCGCCTCGGCCGCAACGTCGTCGTGGCCGCCGGGGCGGTGGTCCGCGGCGAGGTGCCCGACCGGGCGGTGGTGGCCGGAGCGCCCGCCCGTGTCGTCCGCAGCTGGGACCAGAAGAAGGGCTGGCAGCCGCCCCTGCGGACACCGGCCCCGGTTCCGATCCCCGAGGGCGTCACCCCGGAACAACTGCTGGCCGTGGCCCAGCTCGACGAGGGCTGACCGCCCGGCTACCCCGTCGCGAGCAGCACCGTGCCCACCAGGGCGAGCCCCGCGCCCGCCGCCTGCACACCCCGCAGCCGCTCCTTCAGGAATCCGCGCGCGGCCAGGGCCGTCACCACCGGGTAGAGCGAGGCCAGCACGGCGGCGACGGTGACCGGTCCGTGCTGGGCGGCCATCGAGTACGTGCCGTTGGCCGCGACGTCCGCGAGGCCGACGAAGGCAAGCGCCGGCAGTGCGGCCCGGACCGCCGACGCGCCGCCGTCCTCGGGCAGCGCCCGGCCGCCCCGCCGCACCGAGACGTACAGCGCCCCGCCGCCCACCACCACGTTGGTGACACGCTGGACGAGCAGGGCGAGGAACAGCCCGGTCACCGTGGTCGACGCCTCGGCGATCAGTGACATCACGGCCCCGAAGCCGAAGGCCGCCACCAGCGTCAGCAGGATCGCCCGCCGTTGCACCGGAGCGCCGCGCAACTGCGGGCCGCCCGCCATCACGATGCCCGCGACGGCGACCGCGACGCCGGCGCCCTGGAGGAGATCCGGACGCTCCCCGGCGATCAGCCCGATGCCCACCGGTACGGCGACTCCGAGCGAGCCGAGTGGGGAGACCACGCCCATCGGGCCGAGCGCGAGCGCCTGGTAGAAGCAGAGCATCGCCACCGGCCCGACGACCCCCGCCGCGACCGCGTACCAGAGCCGGGGCCCGGCCTCGCCCCAGCCGCTCGTGGCGGTCACGATCAGGCCCAGGACGGCCGCCGCCATGACCTGTGAGACCACGATCACGGTCAGCGCGGGCGTACGCCGGCTGAGCAGGCCGCCCCCGAAGTCGGCCAGCCCCCACAGGAGGCTGGTGGCCAGGGCGAACATCGCGGTCATGAGGGCCTCGCAGTACAGTGCGGCGGACGGTCGGGTGCACCGCACCGTAGTACAGGACACTGGACCATGTCATACAGGATATTGGACGGAATGTGACTGACCTCGATCAGCTGACCCAGTCCCTCGCCCGTAATCTCAAGCGCTGGCGCGGTGAACGCGGCTTCACGCTGGACCAGTTGGCGGCCCGCGCCGGAGTCAGCCGCGGCATGATCATCCAGATCGAGCAGGCCCGCACCAACCCGAGCGTCGGCACCACGGTCAAGCTGGCCGACGCGCTCGGCGTGAGCATCACCACGCTGCTCGACTACGAACAGGGCTCCCCGGTCCGCCTGGTCCCCGCCGACCAGGCCGTGCGCCTCTGGTCCACCGAGGCGGGCAGCGCCACCACGCTCCTGGTGGGAACGGAGGCCCGGGGCCCCCTCGAACTCTGGTCCTGGCGGCTGATGCCCGGCGACGGCAGCCGTTCCGACCCGCACCCCGAGGGCACGGTCGAACTGCTCCACGTCACCGCCGGCACCCTCACGCTCATCGTCGCCGACACCGCGTACGCGGTGGACGCCGGCACCTCCGCCACCTTCGAGGCGCACCACCCGCACGCCTACCGCAACGAAGGCACCGAACCGGTCGAACTCACCATGGCCGTCAGCATCCCGCCCGCCAGATGAGACACCCCGCACCGCCGCGAGCGGCGCTGTTAGCGTGACGCGCATGCGCGCACCCATCGGCTCCTTCGAGAACGCAGGCCCCGCCGTCGACCGTCAGGGCCTCCTCACCGCCCCGGTGGCCGAGGCGGTGCGCACGGGCTGGGGCGGCATCACCCCCGACCAGGTCCTGCACGTGGACACCGACCCGGAGATCGCCGACACCGTGGCCTTCGTCGCCCACCACGGGGCGGACCTGCTCGACCACTCGGCGAACTGCGTCGTCCTCTCCGGCAAACGCGGCGCCGACGTGACCCTCGCCGCCTGCCTCGTGCTGTCGCACTCCCGCGTCGATGTCAACGGCGTCGCCCGCAAGCACCTCGGCCTGCGCAAGGCGCGCTTCGCCTCGATGGACACGGCCGTCGGTGAGACCGGCATGGAGTACGGCGGCATCACGCCCATCGGACTCCCCGCCGCCTGGCCGCTGCTGATCGACCCCGCCGTCGTGGACGAGGAGTGGGTCCTGATCGGCAGCGGCTCGCGCCGGGGCAAGCTGATCGTGACCGGCAAGGCGCTGGGCGCCCTGCCGGGCGCGGTGGTCCTCGAAGGACTGGGCGTCCGCGTCCCGGACGCTTCCTGACGGCTGCCCCGCAATTCCCGGCGGGCGCCAGGAATTGCGGGGCAGCCCTTATGCTCCGAGCCTCGGGATCTCGATGGCGGGGCAGCGGTCCATCACCATGTCCAGGCCGGCCGCCCGGGTGCGCTCGTACGCGTCCTCGTCCACCACGCCGAGCTGGAACCAGACGGCCCGGGCGCCCTTGGCGACCGCCTCGTCGGCCACCGCGCCCGCCAGGTCGCTGTTGACGAAGACGTCGACCACGTCCACCGGGAACGGGATGTCCGCCAGTGAGGCGTACCCCTGCTCGCCGTGCACCCGTTCGGCCTTCGGGTGCACCGGGACCACGCGCTTGCCGAAGCGCTGCAGCACCTCGGCGACCCCGTAGGCCGCGCGCGAGCGGTTGTCGGACAGCCCCACCACGGCCCAGGTGTCGCCGGTGTCTTCCAGGATCCTGCGGATCGTCTCCGTGTCTGCGTACATGCACCCGACAACCGGTGGCCCGCCCCGGCCATTCCCGCAGGTGCGCATAGGGTGGCGGGATGCAGGAGGAGTACCGGACCGTCGCCCGCGCGGGCGTGCACGAGAGCGAGATCAACCGGTCCCGCTTCATCTGCGCGCTCGCCCCCGCGGCCACCGAGGAGGAGGCGCAGGAGTTCATCGCCCGCGTCCGCAGGGAGCACCCGACCGCCACCCACAACTGCTACGCGTACGTGATCGGCGCCGACGCCTCCGTACAGAAGGCGAGCGACGACGGCGAGCCCGGGGGCACCGCGGGCGTCCCGATGCTCCAGATGCTCACGCGCCGCGAGGTGTGTTACGCCGTCGCCGTCGTCACCCGCTACTACGGCGGGGTGAAGCTGGGTGCCGGCGGGCTGATCAGGGCGTACGGGGGAGTGGTCGGCGAAGCCCTCGACGCACTCGGTACCCGCACCCGGCGCCGCTTCCGGCTCGCCACGGTCGCCGTCGGCCACCAGCGGGCGGGCCGGCTGGAGAACGAACTGCGGGCCACCGGAAGGACGGTGCGCGAAGTCCGGTACGCGGCCGACGTGACCATCGAGATCGCGCTGCCGGACGCCGACGTCGAGGCGTTCCGCCGCTGGCTCGCCGACGCGACGGCGGGCGAGGCGCGGATGGAGCTGGGCGGCGAGGCGTACGACGACGCGTGACGGGAGGGTCCTGCCGCGCGTCGGCGCCGGGCTGGACTTCCCGGTTGCGGCCGTGGCTCCCCGGCGGGATGGGAGACTGTGGGGCGTGAGGGCACAGGGGCGGAGGAAGCGCATGCGGACCGGAGCCGGGTCGTGAGGATTCTGCACACATCGGACTGGCACCTCGGCCGGTCGTTCCACCGGGTCCCCCTGCTCGACGCCCAGGCCGCCTACCTCGACCACCTGGTCGCCACCGTCGCCGAGCACGCGGTCGACGTCGTCGTCGTCGCGGGTGACGTGTACGACAGGGCGGTGCCCCCGCTCAGCGCGGTGGAGCTCTTCGACTCCGCGCTGCACCGGCTCGCCGCCGCCGGGGTGCCCACGGTGATGATCTCCGGCAACCACGACTCGGCCCGCCGCCTGGGCGTCGGCGCCGGGCTCATCGGCCGGGCCGGCATCCACCTGCGCACCGACCCCGCGCACTGCGGCACGCCCGTCGTCGTTCCCGACGCGCACGGCGACGTGGCGTTCTACGGGCTGCCGTACCTGGAGCCCGCCCTGGTCAAGGACGTCTTCAAGGCCGAGCGGGCCGGGCATGAGGCCGTGCTGACCGCCGCCATGGACCGCGTCCGCGCCGACCTCGCCGCCCGCCCGGCCCCCACCCGGTCCGTCGTCCTCGCCCACGCCTTTGTCGCCGGCGGCGAGCCCAGCGACAGCGAGCGGGACATCACCGTCGGCGGCGTCGCCGCGGTCCCGGCCGGGGTCTTCGACGGCGCCGACTACGTGGCGCTCGGCCATCTCCACGGCTGCCAGGCCGTCACCGACCGCGTCCGGTACTCCGGCTCCCCGCTCGCCTACTCGTTCTCGGAGGCCGCCCACCGCAAGACCATGTGGCTCATCGACCTGGACGCCTCGGGGGCGGTCACCGGCGAACGGATCGACTGCCCGGTGCCCCGCCGCCTCGCCCGGCTGCGCGGCCGGCTGGACGACCTCCTCGACGACCCGGCACTCGACCGGCACGAGGACGCCTGGGTGGAGGCCACCCTCACCGACCCGGTCCGCCCCGCCGACCCCATGGCCCGGCTCACCGAGCGCTTCCCGCACACCCTCGCCCTCGTCTTCGAACCGGACCGCGCCCCCGACGACCCGGACCTCTCCTACGCCCGCCGCCTGCGCGGCCGCGACGACCAGGCCATCGCGGAGGACTTCGTGGCCCACGTCCGAGGCGGCTGGGGGACCGACGAACAGGAGCGGGCGGTACTGCGCGGCGCCTTCGACCATGTCCGGGTGGACGACGGCGTACGCGAGGTGAACCGGTGAGGCTCCACACCCTCCGCGTCACCGCGTTCGGTCCCTTCGGCGCCACCCAGGAGATCGACTTCGACGCGCTCTCCGCCGCCGGGCTCTTCCTGCTCCACGGACCGACCGGAGCCGGCAAGACCTCCGTCCTGGACGCCGTCTGCTACGCCCTGTACGGGGCGGTCCCGGGTGCCCGGCAGAGCCCCGGCACGTCGCTGCGCAGCGACCACGCGCCCGCGGACGTGCCCACCGAGGTCCTGCTCGACCTCACCGTCGGCGGGCGCCGCCTGGAGATCACCCGGCGCCCGGCCCAGCCCCGCCCCAAGAAGCGCGGCGGCGGCCACACCACGGAGAAGGCGCAGAGCTGGCTGCGCGAGTACGACCCCGAGGACGGCTGGCAGGCGCTCAGCCGGTCGCACCAGGAGATCGGCGAGGAGATCACCCAGCTCGTCGGCATGAGCCGCGAGCAGTTCTGCCAGGTGGTCCTGCTGCCCCAGGGCGACTTCGCCCGCTTCCTGCGCGCCGACGCGGAGGCGCGCGGCCGGCTCCTGGGCCGGCTCTTCGACACCCGGCGCTTCGCGGCCGTCGAGGAACGCCTCGCCGAGCTGCGCCGGGCGGCCGAGGCCCAGGTCAAGACCGGTGACGAGCGGATCCTCGCGCTCGCCCAGCGCATCGCCCAGGCCGCCGGGCCCGCCGCCCTCGAGTGCCCGCTGCCGGACGTCCGGCCCGGCGACCCCGGCCTCGCGGACGCGGTCCTCGGCTGGGCCGCGACCGCCCGCGCCGGCGCGGGTGAACGCCGCGACATCGCCGCGTTGGTCGTGGCGGCGGCGGAGCGCCGGCACGCCGCCGCCCGCATCGCCCTGGACGCCGAACGGGAACGCGCCGCGCTCCAGCAGCGGTACGCCGAGACCCGGCGGCGTGCCGACGCCGTCGAGGCCGGCCGCGCCGCCCACGAGGACGCGCGGGACCGCCTCGCGCGCGCCCGCAAGGCGGACCTCGTCGCCCCCGCGCTTGAGCTGCGCGAGGCGGCGGAGCGGGCGTACCGGCGGGCGCGCGAGGACCGGGACCGCGCCCGGGCCCGGCTGCCCGAGACCCTGGCCGACGCGGGCGCCGAACAGCTGGCGGCCCTGGAGCACCGGCTCCGCGAGGAATTGGGCGGCCTGGAATCGGCCCGGCGCGCCGAACAGCGGGCCGCCGAGATCGCCGACGAGCGCGCCGCCCTGGACCGGCAGGCCCGGGCCGACGAGGAACTGGTCCGCGACGCGGAGGGCTGGCTCGCCGGCTGGGAGACCACCCGGCAGGACCTCCAGGCCCGCCTGGACACGGCCCTCGAAGCCGCCACCCGCACCGAACTCCTGGCCCGTCGCCTCGACCCGGCCCGCCGCCGCCTGGAAGCGGCGCGCCGCCGCGACGCGCTGGCCGGCGAGGCGGCCACGGGCGCGCGGGCACTGACCGAGGCCCGTGAACACGCCGCCGCCGCCCACGAGTTCTGGCTCGACCTGCGGGAGCGCCGCCTGCGCGACATCGCGGCCGAACTCGCCGCTCAGCTGGCCGACGACACGCCCTGCGCGGTCTGCGGCGCGACGGCCCACCCGTCCCCGGCCCGCCCCGGCGACGGGCACGTGGACCGCGCGGCGGAGGAAGCCGCCGAACGCGCCCACCGCGACGCGGAACGGGCCCGCGCCACGGCGGAACAGTCCCTGGCGCTGGTACGCGAACGCCACGCGACGGCCCGCGCGGAGGCGGCCGGCGCCGCCGTGGCGGCCGATGACGGGGGGACGGCCGGTGACGGGGGGACGGCCGCCGCCACCGATGCCGCCGCTCCGGCCGGTGGCGCGGCCGCCTTCGACACCGGCGCCTCCGTACGGGCCGCCGACGCGGCTTCGGCCTCCGGTAAGGGCACCGGTGCGGGCCCCGGCACCGGCACCGGCGCCGGCATCGGGCCGGGCGACGCCGAATGGACCGGGGTCGCGCCGGCCCACGGTGACCCCACCGTCGCCGAACTCGCCGGCCTCGTGGACGGGCTCGCCGCCGAGCATGCCGAGGCGTACCGGCTGGCCGCCGGGGCGCACGCCGCGCGGGAGGCGCTGGCCGGGGCCGAGCGGGAGCAGCGCCGGCGGACCGAGGAACGGCAGCGGGTCGGGCAGCGGGGTGCCGCGCGGACCTCGCGGCGGGAGTCGCTGGACCGGGAGCAGGCGGGCATCGACGCGGTGCTGGACCGGGCGCGCGGGGGGTACCCGAGCGTCGCCGAGCACGCCGCCGTGGTGCAGCGGCGGGTCGCCCTGCTCGCCGGGGCGGGCGGGGCGGTGCGCGAGGAGGAGAGCGCGGCGGCACGGTTGAAGGAGGCCGACGACCGGCTCGCGGACGCCGCCTTCCGGGCCGGGTTCGACACGCCGGAGGCCGCCGCCGCGACCCTGCTGGACGACGCGGCGCAGCGTACGCTCCAGCACCGCGTCGACGCCTGGCAGGCCGAGGCCGCGGCGGTCGCCGACCGGCTCGCCGAGGCCGACGCGCGGGACGCCGCGAACCTCCCGCCCGCCGCCCCGGAAGCGGCCCGCGAGCGCTTCGACCGGGCCGAGCGCGCGCTGCGCGAAGCCGCGGCCGGCCTGGACGCGGCGGGGGAACGCCGGACCGAGCTCGCCAGGCTCTCCCGCCGTGTGGCGGACGAGGTGCGCGCGCTGGGCCCCGTGCGCGAGGAGTACGAACGCGTCGCCGGGCTCGCCGGGCTCACCGCCGGCACCTCGGCGGACAACGCGCGCAAGATGCGGCTGGAGTCGTACGTGCTCGCGGCCCGGCTCGAACAGGTCGCGGCGGCGGCCACCGCCCGGCTGCGGCGGATGTCCTCGGGCCGCTACCAGCTCGTCCACTCGGACGCCCGCACCGGCGGCCGCAGGGCCGGGCTGGGCCTGCACGTCATCGACGCCTGGACCGGCCGGGAGCGCGACACCGCCACGCTCTCCGGCGGCGAGACGTTCTTCGCCTCGCTCGCCCTGGCGCTCGGTCTCGCCGACGTCGTGACCGACGAGGCCGGAGGCGTACGGCTCGACACCCTCTTCATCGACGAGGGGTTCGGCAGCCTCGACGACCAGACGCTGGACGAGGTGCTGGACGTGCTCGACTCGCTGCGCGAACGGGACCGCAGTGTCGGCATCGTCAGCCATGTCGCGGATCTGCGCCGCCGCATCCCCGCACAGCTGGAGGTGGTGAAGGAGCGGCACGGGTCGGCCGTCCGGCTGCGGACGGCGGACGGCGGACGGACTCAGCGGCTGATCGGCCGTCCCGGCAGCGGCGAGGAGTAGACGACGCTCGTGGTGACGGAGCCGAGCGCGCCGATCTTCCCGGAGACGGTCTCCAGATGGCTCATCGAGCGAGCCGTCACCTTGAGCACGAAGCAGTCGTCGCCGGTGACGTGATGGGCCTCCAGGATCTCCGGCGTGGTCTCCAACAGGTCGTGGAACGGCTTGTAGTTGCCGTTCGGATACCGCAGCCGTACGAAGGCGAGGATCGGCAGCCCGAGCCGTTCCGGATCGACCACGGCCGCGTAACCGCTGATGATCCCGGCCTCCTCAAGACGGCGGACCCGCTCGGTCACGGCGCTCGGGGACATGGCCACCGCCCGCGCCAGCTCCGCGAACGAGGCACGGCCCTCGCGTTGCAGCACATCGAGAATGCGCCAGTCGGTGGCATCCGGGGAATAGTCGCTCATAGAGACAGGGAACCGTGGAATCCCCGGCGAATCAAGGTCACTGCCGGGGATCCCGCCTTCCGGGCCGGGGCCGCCGATCATAGATTTTCCCTATGACTCCCCAGCCCGGCGCCCTCGCCGCCCACCCCGTCCTGAGCGTCCCGCCCGCCGAACCGGCCGACGCCGTCGCCTACTTCGGAGCCTCGCTCGCCTTCCACGCGGACGTCTCGGACGTCGCGGCGGCCCTGGCCGCCGGAGGGGAGGACCCCGGCTTCGTCCTGCTCGACTCGCGGTCCACCGAGTCCTGGGACCAGGGGCACATCCCGGGCGCCCTGCACCTGCCGACGGCGCTGATCGCCGAGCAGGCGCCCCGGCTCCTCGACCCGGCCGTACCGGTGGTCACGTACTGCTGGGGCCCCGGCTGCAACGGCGCCACCCGCGCCGCCCTCGCCCTGGCGCGGCTCGGCTACCGGGTCAAGGAGATGCTCGGCGGCTTCGAGTACTGGGCGCGCGAGGGATTCCCGTACGAGACCTGGGAAGGCGGAGACAAGCGCGCGGCCGACCCGCTCACCGCACCGGTCGGCGCGGACGACTGCGGCTGCTGACCACGGCCGGCCCCGGAGCCCCGGGGCCGGCCGTGCGCGGTCAGAGCTTCGACAGCTCGTCCACCAGGTCGTCCAGGCCCAGCGGCCCCTGGGACAGGGCCGCCATGTGCCACGCCTTGAGGTCGAAGGCGTCTCCGCGCGCCGCCCGCGCGTTCTCCCGGCCCAGCAGCCAGGCGCGCTCGCCCAGCTTGTAGCCGATGGCCTGGCCCGGCATCGAGAGGTAGCGGGTCAGCTCGCTCTCCACGAAGTCGGCGGGGCGGCCGCTGTGGTTGCCGAAGAACTCCTGCGCGAGCTCCGGCGTCCACCGCTCACCCGGGTGGAACGGCGATTCGGCCGGGATCTCCAGACCCAGGTGCATGCCGATGTCCACGATCACCCGGCAGGCGCGCATCATCTGCGCGTCCAGATAACCGAGCCGGCGCTCCGCGTCGGGCAGGAAGCCCAGCTCGTCCATCAGCCGCTCCGCGTACAGCGCCCAGCCCTCCGCGTTGGCGCTGACGATGCCGATCGACGCCTGGTAGCGCGACAGGCTCTCCGCCACGTGCGCCCACTGGGCGAGCTGGAGGTGGTGGCCGGGAACGCCCTCGTGGTACCAGGTGGACACCAGGTCGTACACGGGGAAGCGGGTCTCGCCCATGGTCGGCAGCCAGGTGCGGCCGGGCCGCGAGAAGTCCTCGGAGGGGCCCGTGTAGTACGGGGCGGCGGCGCCGCCGGGCGGGGCGATCCGCGACTCCACCCGGCGGACCCGCTCGGCCAGCTCGAAGTGAGTCCCGTCCAGCGCGTCGATCGCCTCGTCCATCAGGCCCTGGAGCCACTCCTGGACCTCGTCCACGCCCTCGATGTGCTTGCCGTGCACGTCGAGATGGGCCAGCGCCTCCCAGGGGCCGGCGCCCGGCAGCACCTTCCCGGCCTCGGTCTTCATCTCGGCGAGCAGCCGGTGGTATTCGGACCAGCCGTACGCGTACGCCTCGTCCAGGTCCAGGTCGGTGCCGTTGAAGTAGCGCGACCAGCGGGCGTACCGCTCCCGCCCCACAGTGTCGGGCTCGCCCTCGATCTCGGGGGCGTACACCTCGCGCATCCACCTCCGCAGCTCGTCCAGCGCGCCGGTGGCCTGCGCGGCGGCCGCGTCCAGGTCCGCGCGCAGGCTGTCCGGGCCACCGGCCGCGAAGTCCTGGAAGAAGCCGTTCGTGCCGTCCCCGACCCACTCGTCGAGCTGTCCGACGAACGTGGCGGTGGCGCGCGGACCGCCGTACAGCTTGCGCTCCAGACCGAGCGCCAGGGACTCCTGGTAGCCGCCGAGCGCCGCCGGGACGGCCCGCAGCCGCTCCACGACGGCCGCCCAGTCCTCGTCCGTCTCGGTCGGCGTCACCGTGAACACCTCGCGGATCGAGTGCGCCGGGGAGTGCAGGTTGGAGACGGCCCGCAGCGCCTCGTCCGCCTCGTGGACGGCGAGTTCGGCTGTCAGCCGCTCCCGCAGCAGCCGGCCGCAGCGGCGCTCGGCGTCCTCGGCGGCTCCGGACAGCTGCTCCGCGCGGTCCAGCCGGGCGAGCGTGTCCCGGGCCAGCGCGGCCAGCTGTTCCTGGCCGGCGGGGGAGAAGTCGGGAAGGCGGCGCGAGCTTGCCGCGACACCGAGGTAGGTGCCGGAGATCGGGTCGAGTTCGATGAAGGCGTCGACATAGGCGTCGGCGATCTGGCGCGGCAGTGCGCTGCTGGAAGAGTCTGACATGTGGACATCCTCGTACGGGGAGGGCCCCCGCGTCACCATCAATCGGCAGGACGGACCTGACCGGGGACCGGTCCGGCCACCCCCGCCACCGGCGGGAGCAGCGGTCCGCACTCCCACTGCTGGAAGATCAACCGCGTCTCCACCCGGGCCACTTCGCGCCGCGAGGTGAACTCGTCCAGCACGAGCCGCTGCAGATCCGCCGTGTCCGCCACCGCCACATGCACCAGGTAGTCGTCGGGGCCGGTCAGATGGAACAGGGCCCGGGACTCCGGCAGCGACCTGATCCGCTCCACGAACGGCCCGATGAGCTCCCGCCGGTGCGGCCGCACCTGTACGGAGAGCAGTGCCTCCAGACCCCGTCCCAGCCTGGCCGGATCCAGCCGCAGCTGGTGCCCGAGGATGACACCGGTGCGCCGCAGCCGCGCCACCCGGTCCAGACACGTCGAGGGGGCCACGCCGACCTCGGCCGCCAGCTCCCGGTACGTGGTCCGGGCGTCGTTCTGCAACAGCCGCAGAATGTGCAGATCCACCGTGTCGAGAGCGACGGAATCAGTCATTCGGCGAACGTAGCACGGGCTTTGGGCTGTGCCTTCCGGTGAGCGTTCAGAGTGCGCGCATGGACAACCAATCCGTGCTGCCGCCCTCGACCACCCCGTCCCGGGCGCTCGCCACCGAAGCCGTGCACGCCGGACGCGACGACCTCGCGGCCCTCGGCCTGCACGCCGCACCGATCGACCTGTCGACCACCTACCCCTCGTACGACTCCCGCGCGGAGGCCGAGCGGATCGACGCCTTCGCCACCACCGGAGCCCGCCCGGACGGCCCGCCGGTCTACGCGCGGCTGGACAACCCCACCACCGCCCGCTTCGAAACGGCGCTGGCCCGGCTGGAGGGCACCGCGAGCGCGGTGGCGTTCGCCAGCGGCATGGCCGCGCTGACCGCCGTCCTGCTGGCCCGCGCCGGCGTGGGACTGCGCCATGTGGTGGCCGTCCGGCCGCTGTACGGCTGCAGCGACCACCTGCTCGGCGCCGGGCTGCTGGGCACCGAGGTGACGTGGACGGACCCGGCGGGCATCGCCGAGGCGATCCGGCCCGACACGGGCCTGGTGATCGTGGAGACCCCGGCCAACCCGACCCTGGCCGAGGTGGACATCCGGGCCGTCGCCCACTCCTGCGGTTCGGTGCCGCTGCTGGTCGACAACACCTTCGCCACGCCCGTCCTCCAGCGCCCCGTCGAGCTCGGTGCCCGCATCGTGCTGCACAGCGCGACGAAGTACCTGGGCGGACACGGCGACGTGATGGGCGGAGTCGTCGCGTGCGACGAGGAGTTCGCCGGCGTGCTGCGCCAGGTGCGCTTCGCCACCGGCGGGGTGCTGCACCCGATGGCCGGCTATCTGCTGCTGCGCGGCCTGTCCACCCTGCCGGTCCGGGTCCGGGCCGCCTCCGCGAGCGCCGCCGAGCTCGCCCGCCGGCTCTCCGCCGACCCCCGCGTGGCCCGGGTGCACTACCCGGAGATCGGCGGCGCGATGGTCTCGTTCGAGGTGTACGGGGACCCGCACCGGGTGATCGCGGGGGTGCGGCTGATCACCCCCGCCGTCAGCCTCGGCAGCGTCGACACCCTCATCCAGCACCCGGCCTCCATCAGCCACCGCATCGTGGACGAGACGGACCGGCAGTCCGCCGGCGTCGGTGACCGGCTGCTGCGCATGTCGGTGGGCCTGGAGGACGTCGAGGACCTGTGGGCCGACCTGTGCCAGGCGCTGGGCGGCGCGGAGCCCCTGCGGGGCGGGGTCAGCGCTCGGCCTGCTCGTACGGCGACTGCGGCAGCGAACGTGCCCGGGGCGCCGCAAGGCGTGCGGTGATCACGAGGGTGCCTTCCTCGATCTGGTAGTCGAGCGGCAGCGAGAGCGCGCGCATGGCGGCGACCATGCCGGTGTTCGACGCCTGGGTGACGGCGTAGACGTTCTCGCAGCCGGCCTCGACCGCCAGCGCCACGAGGCGGGCGAGCAGCTCGGACCCGATGCCGCGCCGCTGCCACTCGTCCTCCACCAGGAGGGCCACCTCGGTCTCGTCACCGTCCCACAGCAGATGGCCGAGGGCGACCAGCCGCCCGGAGGCCGTCTGCACGGCCAGGGTGCGGCCGAAGCGCGGGCTCAGCAGGTGGTCCAGATAGCGGTCGGCGTCCCGGACCGGGCCGTGGTACCGCAGCCGCAGGGTCCCCTCGGAGCACCGCCCGTGCATCTCCACGGCCGCGTCGAGGTCGCCGCGGTCCGCCCGGCGCACGGTGATCTCGTCGCCCTCGGGCAGCCTGAGCACCTGCTCGCCGCGCGGGACCCTGGGGCCGAGCCGGGCGTCGAGTTCCACCAGCGCCCGGGCCCGGGCGAACTCCGTGGGTGTGAACGGCAGATAGGGCCGCTCCACGGTGATGGCACCGCCCGACGGGTCGCGCAGCCGCATCACCGTCTCCTCCAGCACCCCTTCGACCGGGGCGGTCTCGCCGGTGGCGCGCCCGGTGACCGACACGGCGGGCAGCGAGTGGATCGTGCACCGGCCGAGCAGTTGCCGCAGAGCCAAGGGGAGTTCGGCGGCGTCGAGGGCGGTGCGGGTGGCGAGGCCGAGCACCCGCGTCGGGGCGTCCACCAGGTCGTGGGCGTCGGCCCGCTCCGTCCAGGTGGAGCTGCCCCCGGCGTCGGCGACCGCGCGGGACAGCTCCCGGGCCGGCAGGGACGCGGGCACCCGCAGCAGGAACTCGTCGACCGTGCCCCGCGCCAGCGGGTGCGTCTGGAGCGTGAGGATGTCGATGCCGTGCCGGGCCAGCACCGTGCACAGCGCGGCCAGGCTGCCCGGAACGTCCCGCACCGTGGTCCGCATCCGCCACAGCACGGTCTCTCCGGGGGCGGCGGGCGAGGGGGCGTCGGCGACCGGGGCCACGCCCGCCTCCGTGCCCGTGGCGTCGGGCGGCGGGGCGTGGCTGTGGCGCCGGGCCCACCAGGTGTGGAACGCGGCCGTCGCGGTCAGCGCCACGGCCGAGGCCACGAGCAGGTAAGGGCCGTCCGGCTGGTGCCCGATCAGGTTGGCGATCGCGTCGGCGACCGCCACCGCCGTGAACAGCGCGGCGAGTTCGATCACGTCCCGCCGCCAGTGGTGGGGGCGGTGGGCACTCTTCGCGGATGTCACATCAGTCATGAATCCACTGTGACCGCGCCGTGTTGCCTGATCACGAACGCCTTGTGACCGATGGGTTAAAGGGCGACCGGGCTCCCTGTCGTCGGTTTCGAAGGCGTCGGCCGTGTGTGGCGAAGGGCGGCCCGGAGAGCGGGCGCGCCGCACGGGGCTCAGCCCGTCCCCGCCCGGCAGGCGGCCTCCAGGCGTATCGCCTGCCGCACCAGCTGCGTCGTCCCGCCCCGCGCGGCCGTCTCCGCGAGCCCCGGCACCGGCCCGGTCGTCGGCGGCCCGCTGAACTCCGCGCACTCCGCCGCCACGGCGAGCAGGTCGCCCAGCCCCCGGGGCGCCCGTTCCCGGGCCAGCAACGCCGGCAGTACCGGCACCAGGACGGACAGGACCGTCCCGTACGCCCCCGTGCCCGCCGCCGTCCGGGCCGCGTCGGCCAGCCGGTTCGGCTTGACCGACTCCCGTTCGACCAGTGCCGCCAACTCGCCCCCGAGCAGCCCCGCGTCGAGCCGGCCCCGCGCGGCCAGCACCAGCAGGGCGTCCACCGCCGCGAGCCGGTCCTCCGCGTGCCGGGCGCCCAGCCCGTAGGCCAGGGCGAGATGGATCGCACCGGCGGCCGGCCCACCGGTCTCGGCGAGCGCGGGCAGCAGCCAGGTGCCGCCCCGCTCCTCCTGTACGCACGCCGCGACGGAGGGCAGCAGCCAGGCCGCCAGCGTCTCCCCGTCCTCGGGGAGGGTGGCGGCCCACTGCGGGGACTCCGCCATCCAGCAGTAGCAGTCCTGGTTGCGCGGCGAGTGCGCGCTCCCGAGCCAGTGGAAGGCGCTCGGGAACTTCTCCCGGACGAGCCGGTTCTCCCTGGTGGCGAGCAGCATGCGCCGCGCCTTGACCACCGTCTGCCGCACCCAGTCGTGGGCGACGGTGACGTCCGTCTCCACAGGACGGGCCACCACGGCGGCCACCGGTTCGTCCGCCCGGAGCCATGCCGCCAGCCGGTCGCCCTGCCCCGTCCCCAGGGCGGACGCCTGGCGTGCGGCCTCCTCCGCGTCCGTGCGCCGGACCCGGAGGAGCGCCTGCGCGAAGTCGACCGGCCCGGCGTGGACGCCCAGCGCCTGGTACCCGCGCAGCCGCTCGACCAGTTCCGCCGCGTCGATGGTCCCCGTGTGCCAGGTGGGGGTGGCCAGCAGATACGGCAGCCTGCCCGACCGCACCTCGGCGGCCGCCTCCCAGAGGCGGGCGTACAGGATGCCGTTGAGCGCGTCGTGGCAGCACGAGCCCGTCCCGGTCCTGCGGGCCTGCGCGTCGTGCACCGCTTGCCGCGAGACCCGGCCGAGGAGGGATGCCGCGACGATGTGCAGGCCGTCGTGGTCGCGGGACAGCCGCCGCTCGGCCTCCCCCTCGGGGGCGGTGGCCCACCACATGCCGGCGAGGGCGGGCTCCAGGGCCGCGACCAGTTCCTCCCTCCCGCTGTGGGCGTACCGGACAAGGCCGTCCAGGGCCCGTTCGAACGCGGTGACGTCCTCCTGGTCCGGGCGGAGCAGGACCGCTGTCACTTCCTCGGTCAGCTCGGCCACCGAGCCGGGCGGCGGGCCGACGGGACGCGGGTCGGGGGGCGGCGGCAGGATCTCCTCGTACACGGCCTCCGGCTCGTCCTCCAGCAGATCCCCGAACACGGCGCGCGCCGCCTCACGGTGCACCGGGCCCAGCAACGAGGCCATTCGGGCCGTCTCCTCCCGCACCTCCGGCGTCGCGGCGGGCAGGGCGCGGGCGGCCAGCTTGAGCGCGCGCTCCTGCGTGTCGGTGTCCGGATGCCCGAAGGCGTCCGCGATCACCGGCAGCAGCTCGTCGGCCGCCGAAGGATCCCGGCGCAGCACCTTCCCCAGGTGGACCAACTGGGCGCGCACCAGCTTCTTCTCCGTACGGAAGAGCACCGCGCCGGACACCTCGGCCAGTTGCCGGACCGACAGAGCGCCCTGCGCGTCGAGCCGGGCCAGCACCTCCTGGGCGTGGCCGGCCACCGGGGAAGGTCCGTCGGCGGCCATCGCCATCCAGTCGGCGGTCCGCGCCGCCTCCTCGTCGGAGGTGGGCCCGAGTCCCCGCACCACCAGCAGGCAGAAGCGGAGATCGGTGGGCTTCCCGCCCCGCAGCAGCCGCGCGACGCAGCGGTCCAGCAGGGCGGCGCGGTCGAGCAGGCCGTCCGCCACCAGGGCGGTCAGCGCGGCCGGCCAGTACCCGGCGGGGGAGCGGCTGTCGACCCACGCCACGACCGGCGGCAGCTCCGGCATCGTCACGAGGTGCGGAATCAGGACGTCGAGATGGGCGTCCGCCCGCAGCACGTCGGCCAACGGCCTCTCCGGCCGCCGCGAGCCGCTGACCCGCTCCGCCCACACCCGGACCATGCCGTCCGAGACGGGCAGCGGACAGCCCGCCCGCCGGGCCAGCTCCTCGACGAGCCGGTACTCCGTATCCGACTCCACGGCGCGTGCTGCCAGCCGGCGGGCGAGATCGGCGAGCCACTCCGGCTCCCGGTCGCCCAGCACCTCCAGGACCCACGGGTACGGCGAGTGCACCCAGTCCCGCATGTCCCTGGCGCCGAGCCACGTCGCGCAGCCCGCCGCCCCGGTGTGGCAGCCCGCACCGGCCACCACGATCGCCTTGCGGACCCGGGTGCGCTCGCCCCAGGGCCAGTCCCGGGCCTCCTTGCGCAGGGCCTTCAGCTCCTCCAGCGCACCCTTGCGTCCGCCCCGGTCGAGCCCGGCCAGCAGGGGCCGGATGTCGTCCATACGGCCCTCGCGGACCGCGTCCAGCAGCGTCTTCACCGGGCACCTCCGGCGACCGCCGCGCCACGGCGGACCATCCGGACCGCCAGGGCGTGCTTGCACGGGCCGCGTCGGCCCCGGTGGTCCGCCCACCACTGGCAGGTACAGCTCAGCGCCCCCGACCGCTCACGGACCTGGTAGCGCCGATCGCCCGAGCGCACCGCCGCCACCTCGCCGTCCAGGACCACCGCCCCCTCCCGGGCCAGCCGCCGCGCCGCGACCAGCCGGGGGTTGTGGCGCTCGGCCCGGTCCGCGTCGTACGGCAGCTCGCGGTGGAAGTACGCGGCGTCCGCGAGGTCGTAGCCCACCCGGCCCGCCGTGCCCAGCCGGACCAGCGCGGCCCGCACCCGCTCCACCGGAAGGCCCGACTGCTCCGCCAGCCGGTCCGGCTCGATCCGGGGCTCCCACGCCAGCAGCACCGAGACCAGCTCCGCGTCGGCCGCGGCGTCGTCCGTGGCCAGCGCCTCCAGGACCCCGCCCTCGCCGGAGAAGCCGCGCGAGGTGTCGGGCGACAGCGTCAGCGTGAGCCGCATCCCGGGCAGCACGACCTCCCAGGCACTCGCGGCGGCCGCGCCGTCGGCCGGAGGCCCGTACACGCGGAGCGCCGACGCGTACCGCAGGACCCGTTGCAGGGCGGTCAGCCGCTGCGGTCCGGGAAGGCAGACGGCCCCGGGCACCGCCCGGGTCGTGGGCCGGAGTGTCCGCCCGGCCGGGACCACCCAGCGCGCGCCGCGCGCGGCAGCCCCCGAGGACGCGGGCAGCGACCTCAGGAACCGTACGGCGTCCGCCGCCGGGAGTTCCGCCCGCAGGTCGAAGGCGGCGGAGGCCACCTGCGCCTCCGCGAATCCCCGCAGCCACCGGTCCGGCAACGGAACCTTCTTCTCCACGATCGCACCCTCCGTCGTGGTCACCGCCATCTCCTGCGGGCCCACCCGCAGGTGCAGCGGCTCGTCACCGCCCATCCGGGAAAGCGACTCCCGCAGCGGATCGTTCACGTCCACATTGGTGGTGCCGTGGCCCGTCTCCACGCCCTCCAGGCCCTCGCTCAGCACATCGAGCCGCGCGTACACCCCGCAGCATCCGGAGAACGACTCGAAGCGCAGCCGGTCGCCGTTGCCCGTCACCACCGGGTCCAGGGACGACAGCAGTGTCCGCTGGTAGTAGCGCGTGGCGGCGACGTCCGCCACGGCGAGCAGCCCCCGCGCCGCTATGTGCGGCGAGGCCAGGAACCCCGAGAAGAACCGGGGGTGCGCCTCGGCGCCGTGGGGCGTGGAGCCGCCGGCCGTCTCCAGGCCGAGGGACCGTCCGGCCCGCGAGGAGGCCAGGACGGAGGGACGTGAATAGGCCAGGGCCTGCACGGTTCGGGTCATGGAAAAACCGTAGGACCCGGCACTGACAATCGGTCATCACCGCAGGTCGGCGACGCTATTGAGCAAGGCCGGACAGCGCGCGCACCCCGCGCACGATGTCGGCAGGCGTGAGATGGGCGTAACCGAGTACGAGGCGCACGCAGCCGTCGGCCGGCCGCTCCGTCCCGTATTCGCGCAGCAGGCGCACGGCGACCCCGGCACCTGCCGCGCGATCCGCGAACTCCTCCTCCGGGCCCCATCGTTCCGGGAGTCGCGCGATGGCGTGCAGCCCCGCCGCGACACCGCTCACCTCCGTGCCCGGGATGTGCTCGGCCAGGGCTCGCGCAAGGACGTCACGCCGCTCCCGGTAGGCCCGCTGACAGCGCCTCAGCTGACGGTCGTAACCCCCGCCGCTCACGAAGTCGGCGAGCACCGCCTGTTCGAGGGACGGGTTGCCGAGGTCCATCATCCGCTTCCGTTCCACGAGCTCGGCGGTCATCGATGCGGGCGCGATCAGCCAGCCCAGACGCAGCCCGGGGGCCAGCGACTTGCTGACCGAACCGGTGTACGCGACGCGTTCCGGATCGAGGCCCTGGAGGGCGCCGACAGGGGCGCGGTCGTACCGGAAGTCACCGTCGTAGTCGTCCTCGACCAACAGCCCGTCCGTCTCCCGCGCCCACTCCAGCAGGCGGCTGCGACGGGTCGCGGAGTACGCCACTCCGGTCGGGAACTGGTGGGCCGGCGTCGTCACCACGGCCCGCACCCCGGAACGTCTCAGCGGCTCCAGGGCCAGGCCGTCGTCGTCCAGCGGGATCATGGAGGTGGCCACCCCGGCGGAGGCGAAGAGCGCCGTGTGCTCGGGACTCCCCGGGTCCTCCACACCGACCGTGCGCACCCCGCGCCCGTGCAGGACGAACCCGAGCAGCGTCGTCGCCTGCGCGACCCCGGAACACACCAGCAGCCGTTCCGGATCGGCGACCACCCCGCGCCGCCGCGTCAGCAGCGCGGCCAGGGCGACACGCAGCTCCGGCAGGCCGCGCGGATCCGGGTAGCCGAGCGCCCCGTGCGGCAGCCGGCCGAGCACCGAGCGGTGGGCGGCGGCCCAGGCGCTGCGCGGGAACAGGGAGAGATCGGGCGTCCCGGGCCGGAAGTCGACCCGTACTCCACGGGGGCGCGCCGCCAGGTCCCGGGCACCGCCCGCCGCCGCCCTCGCCGACCCGCTCACCCATGTCCCCGCACCGCGCCCGCTGCGCAGGTAGCTCTCCGCCGTCAGCTGCTCGTACGCCTCGGTCACCAGACCGCGCGAGACCCCCAGATCGGCGGCCAGCTCACGGCTGGACGGCAGCCGCGTCCCCGGCGCCAGACGACCGGAACGGACCGCCTCGCGCAGCGCCGACTGGAGCGCCCGCCCGCGGCCGCGCGCCGGAGCCGACGCCACCGGAAGCAGCAACTCCCAGGCCGTGGAGACGGATGCGCGGCCTTCACCACTGCCGCCGGAGGGCGAATTGGTCCCCGAAGCTGTCATGGAAGTGGACCTTAAACCGAACCACCGCGCTCCCTAGCGTCGGTCCCATGAACACGACCTCTCTGCGCGGTGCTTCGCTCGCCGCCTTCGCCTGCGTCCTCGTCGGCGCCTCCTTCACCGCCAACAGCGTCCTCGGCCACTACCCCTACGCGGGCGGCCAGGCACTCCGCTACGGCCTCGCGGCGCTCCTCCTGCTGCCCCTGATCCGCCGTCCCGGCGAACCGCGCCCCGCCGCCACGCTGCGCCTGCTCACCGGACGGCAGTGGGCGCGGCTCGCGCTGCTCGCCGCCGTCGGAATGGTCGGCTTCAACCTCGCCGTCCTGGCGGCCGAACGCTCCGCCGAACCAGCGGTTCCGGGCGTCTTCGTCGGCTGCGCCCCGATCCTCGTCGCCGTCCTCGTCCCCCTGCTGGAAGGGCGCAGGCCCGCCCGGCCCGTGCTGTACGCGGCGGCGCTGGTCGCCGCCGGCGCGTTCACGGTCCAGGGGTGGGGGCGCACCGACCTGAGCGGCATCCTGTGCTCGGTCGGCGCACTGGCCGGCGAGGTGGGCTTCGCCGTGATCGCGGTGCCCGTCCTGCGCCCGCTGGGACCGAAGCTGCTGTCCGCGACGGTGTGCGCCCTCGCCGCGGCCGAGTCGACGCTCCTGGGCCTGGTGCTGGACGGCGGCGGCTTCCTCCGCGTGCCGACCGGGGCCGAGGCGCTGGCGCTGATCTGGCAGGCGGCCGTCGTGACGGTCATCGGCTTCGTCTGCTGGTACATGGGCATGCAGCGCATCGGCGCCGAGCGGGCCACCCTCTTCTCCGGTCTCATCCCGGTCTCCGCCGCGCTCACCGCCCCGCTCGTGGGCACCGGTTCGTACGGTCTCGCCCAGGCCGCCGGGTCCTGCCTCGTCGGCCTCGGGGTGGCGATCGGCTCGGGAGTGCTGGGGCGCCGCGGCGGGACCGCCCCGCAGGTGGGAGACCCCGCTCCGGAGGCGGACGCCGGGCCGCGGGCGGTGCGCCGCTCCGCGAACGTCCTGTGAACGCTGTGCGGCGGACCGCCGATTCACAGGGTCTCCGGCGCAGGATTGGTCTTGACCAAGGGGTTGCGCCGTCCTATGGTCTCAACGTTAAGACAGGAACCTTTAATAAATAACGTCGCGGAATAAGCCGCTGGGCGATTGCGGAGGACAGGGTGGGGACCACGCAGCTGGAAACGGTGCAGGAGCCGAAGTACTGGCACCTCAAGACCGTGCTCAGTGAGGCACTCGACTCGGACTTTGCGGTGGGGGAGATCCTTCCCAACGAGCGTGAGCTCGCCGCCCGGTTCGGCGTCGCCCGGGCCACGCTCCGGCAGGCCCTGGAGCAGCTCGAACTCGAAGGCAGGCTGCACCGCCGCCGCGGCGTCGGGACCACGGTCGCCCCGCCCCGTGTCGGCGTGGCCGTCTCCACCGCCCGCAACGACTGGACCGACGGCGGGGCCGACACGGCCTGGCAGCCGGTGGACTGCGAGAGCGCTCCCGCCCCGGCCGCCGTCGCCGCCACGCTGAACGCCGGCGCCGAGGAGCCCGTCCACGTCGTGCGCCGCATCCGCACGAGCCACGGCCAGGTGGTCGCCGCCGAACTGCTCTACGTGCCGTCCTCCTCCGTGCCCGAGCTGTCCGGGATAGACGCCCCGTCCGGCGCGGCCCGCGCCCGCAACGTCGTCCGCGAACTGCACCGCCTCGGCCTCGACGGCCAGGACCGGTCCGTCGAGCTGGGCTCCGCCCGCGCCGACGACGCCAAGGAGCTGGACCGGCTCCCCGGCGCCCCCGTCCTCGTGGTCACCACCCGCTACCTCGCCGCGGGCGGCACGGCGGCGGTCTCGGTCGCGACGTACCGGGCCGACACCTGCCGGCTCACCTTCGGCGACTCGGGCGCCCTGGAGATCAGCCACCCCGCCCAGGAGGCGCGCCAGGCTTCCTGAGCCCGGACGCGCTCAGCGCCCGTCCACGCCCCACGGCCCGTCGCACTCAGCGGCGGGCCGTCACCGTTCCCTCGACGGCGAACAGCTGCTCCTCCACATGGTCGAGCGCGAGCCGCAGCGCGCCGGTCGCCACCGCCGCCTCGCCGAGGAGCGACAGGCACACCCGGGGCGGGCGCAGGCAGTAGCGGGCCAGCTCGCTCCGCAGCGGGTCCAGCACCCCGTCCAGGCCGGCGGCCCAGCCCCCGACCACCACCAGCTCGGGGTCGAGCGCCAGCACCAGCGCCGCCACGTCGTGCACCAGGCGCTGGATGAACCGCTCCACCGCGGCCTGCGCCTGCTCGTCCCCGTGCCGCGCCTTGGCGAACACCGCGGCCACCGCGTGCTCGTCCAGCGGGTCCAGCGGAGTGTCCGTCGTGGACAGCAGGTGCTCCGGCGTGACGTCCCGGCCCAGCAGGTGCAGTGCGCCGATCTCCCCGGCCGCGCCGCCGAACCCGCGGTGCAGCCGCCCGCCGATCAGGGAACCCGCGCCCGGGCTCAGCCCCGCCAGCACGAAGACGATGTCGTCCGACTCGGTGGCCGCGCCCTTCCAGTGCTCGGCGACGGCGGCGGCGTTGGCGTCGTTCTCCACGAGGACCGGGCAGCGGAAGGAGCGTCTCAGCCGTTCGCCCAGGGGCAGGCCCGTCCAGTCCGGCAGCGCGGTGCCCAGCCGCACGGTCCCGTCGGCCTCCACGATGCCCGGGCTGCCCACGCCGACCGCGCGCAGGCTGCTGCGGGCCACGCCGGTGCGGCGCAGCACGTCGGCGACCACGGCCCGTACCCGGTCGAGCCGGTCGTCGGCACCGGCGGTCTCCGACACCTCACGGGAGCCGGCGCCGATGATCCGCCCGTCCAGCCCCGACAGCAGCGCGGAGACGCGGTGCGGGCCGATCTCGATGCCCAGCAGGTGGCCGGCCTCGGCGCGGAAGCGGAAGCGGCGGGCCGGACGGCCCTGACGGCGGGTTTCGGCCCCCTCCGGAGCGCACTCCACGACCAGGCCCGCCTCGAAGAGCCCTTCCACGACGCCCTCGACCGTAGGACGGGACAGGCCCGTGATCCGGGTCAGGTCCGTGAGGGTCGGGGAGGACGCGCCCCGGAGGGCATGCAGTACCACCGCGGAATTGATCCGCCGCAGCAGCGAGGGGTCCCCGCCGGTCAGCCGGCCCACGGTGTGTCCTCCCAGCTAGTGCGCATGTCAGGCGGATGGTACTCGCTGCTCAGGGGGGAGGCGACCGAGGGATGCGAAGCCGTTAGGAAGGGGTTCGGCACTCCGGGTGCGGCTGTCGTGTGCCCGGGTGCGCCGGCCGGTGCCATCTTCTGCCGGACGCCGCCCAGTTGCTGCCCGGCGGGTGCCAACTGCGGGCACGGCAGCCGGAACGAGGTGGCCGAAATCATCTCAAAGCAGGGGGCGGAGCCCCGATTGTCAGTGGCGGAAGGTTTACTGACGGCATGACCACCGCACATCACCTCCGCCTCATCGACGGGATGCGCGCCCGGGCGTTCCCCGCGGAACGCGTCCGGTCGGGTTCGGGAGTCAGCGGTCCTGGTTACCACATGGCGTCCCTGTACGTGGACGACGTCTGGGAGGACGACGAGGCGGAACGGCTGGAGCGCCGCGCCCAGTGCCTCGCGGACCACGAGGCGCTGGTCACCCTGCTCGGCAGCCGCTGGGGCGAGCCGCAGTCGGTCAGTCTGTTCAGCGCCCAGGAGCGGATGCTCGCCGGCGAGGAGATCCCCCAGCCGTGGGCGGACACCGCCGCGGGCTGCGAGTATCTGCGCCTCTGGTACATCGAGGAGCGCTGGATAGCGCTGGCGCTCTACCTGGAGGAGGGCGGCTCCGGCTGCGAACTGAGCGTGGTCGTGACGGAGACCGACCCGCCGTGAGCGCTGCCGGCCTCCACGGCCGCGCGCAGCCGGGCGTACTCCTCGGCCATCGCGGCGGTTGTCCAGTGCGCGTTGAGGCCGCTGGGGTTGGGCAGCGCCCAGACCCGGGCCCCGCCGACCGTCCGCTCCTGCGGCCCGATCCGGGCCCGGCGCTCGCCGAACGCCGTGCGGTACGCCGTGATCCCCACGACGGCCAGCCAGCGCGGGCGCAGCCGCTCGACCTTGGCGGTCAGGATCCGCCCGCCGTCCCGGAACTCCTCGGCGGACAGCTCGTCGGCCCGGGCGGTGGCCCTGGCGACGACGTTGGTGATGCCGAGCCCGTGGTCCAGCAGTTCGGCCTGCTCGGCGGGGGCCAGTCGGCGCGGGGTGAAGCCCGACAGGTGGAGAACCGGCCAGAAGCGGTTGCCGGGGAAGGCGAAGTGATGCCCCGTCGCCGCCGTCGTCAGGCTCGGGTTGATCCCGCAGAACAGGACACGCAGGCCCCCCGCGACCACGTCGGGAACGACGCGGTCGCGGGCGGCCTGGAGCTCTTCGGGCGTCATCTGCGGGGGCGGTCCGGCCGGGGCGCCGTCAGAGGATGGAGCCGGGCGCGTAGCCGGCGGCCTCGGGGTGCTGTTTGGTGATCTCCTCGATGCGCGCGACGAGCGCGCCGACCTGGTCGCCGGCCGCTCCGGTGAAGGAGAGCTTGTCGGCCATCAGCTCGTCCAGCTGGGCGCGGTCCAGCGGGATGCGTTCGTCGGCCGCGAGCTTGTCCAGCAGCTCGTTGCGCTCGGTGCCCTGCTCGCGCATGGCGAGGGCGGAGGCGACGGCGTTCTCCTTGATGGCCTCGTGCGCGACCTCGCGGCCGACCCCGGCGCGTACCGCGCCCATCAGGACCTTGGTGGTGGCCAGGAACGGCAGGTAGCGGTCCAGCTCGCGGGCCACGACGGCCGGGAACGCGCCGAACTCGTCCAGCACCGTCAGGAACGTCTCGACCAGCCCGTCGAACGCGAAGAACGCGTCCGGCAGGGCGACCCGGCGGACCACGGAGCAGGAGACGTCGCCCTCGTTCCACTGGTCGCCCGCCAGCTCGCCGGTCATCGACGCGTAACCGCGCAGGATGACCATCAGGCCGTTGACGCGCTCGCAGGAGCGGGTGTTCATCTTGTGCGGCATCGCGGACGAGCCGACCTGGCCCGGCTTGAAGCCCTCGGTGACCAGCTCGTGGCCGGCCATCAGCCGGATGGTCTTCGCCACCGACGAGGGCGCCGCAGCCAGCTGGACCAGCGCGGTCACCACGTCGTAGTCCAGCGACCGGGGGTAGACCTGGCCGACCGAGGTGAAGGCGTGCGCGAAGCCGAGGTGCCCGGCGATGCGCTCCTCGAGTTCGGCGAGCTTCCCGGCGTCGCCGCCCAGCAGGTCCAGCATGTCCTGCGCGGTGCCGACCGGGCCCTTGATGCCGCGCAGCGGGTAGCGGCCGAGCAGGTCGTCGAGGCGGCCGTACGCCACCAGCAGTTCGTCGGCCGCGGTCGCGAAGCGCTTGCCGAGGGTGGTGGCCTGCGCGGCCACGTTGTGGGAGCGCCCGGCGACGACCAGCTCGCGGTACTCGGCCGCCAGCTTGCCCAGGCGGGCCAGGACGGCCACGGTGCGGTCGCGCATCAGCTCCAGGGAGAGCCGGATCTGCAGCTGCTCGACGTTCTCGGTGAGGTCGCGCGAGGTCATGCCCTTGTGGACGTGCTCGTGGCCGGCGAGGGCGTTGAACTCCTCGATCCGGGCCTTCACGTCGTGCCGGGTGACCTTCTCGCGCTCGGCGATGGAGGCCAGGTCGACCTGGTCGAGGACACGCTCGTAATCGGCGAGGGCGGCGTCGGGCACCTCGATCCCGAGGTCCTTCTGGGCGCGCAGCACCGCCAGCCACAGCCGGCGTTCCAGCTTCACCTTCTGCTCGGGGGACCAGAGGACGGCCAGCTCCGTGGAGGCGTAGCGGCCGGCCAGGACATTGGGGATGCGAGGCTTCGCAGACACAGCAGTCACGTGTACGGATTCTACTGGCGGTTTGTGCAGCTCAGCGCCGAGGTCCGGTTTGTGCGTTACTACGAACCGGACGCGTCGCGTCCCTCCCGCTCACCGGCCTCCACCTGCCGCCACGTCGCCACCGGAGCCGTCCAGCCCTGCTCCTCCGGGGTCACCCAGAAGGCCCGTCCCAGGTCGGCGTCGAACTGCGCCCCGGCCCGTCCGTCGCCCGAGGAGCGCCCTGTGAGCCGCCGCCCGATCCAGGGCAGCAGGTGCTGCCGGGCGAAGCGCACGTCCTCCACCCGCCGGGCGGCCCAGCGCGCCGGGGCCGAGGCGGGCAGCGGGGCCCGCCAGTCGCTCTCCGGAGGCAGCCCCAGCGCCTGCCAGACCGCCTCGGCCACCCGGCGGTGCCCCTCGGCGGTCAGATGCAGCCGGTCGACGTCCCAGAGGCGCGGATCGCCCAGCGCCGGGGCGCCGTACAGGTCGACCACCGCCGCGTCGTGCCGTGCGGCCAGCTCGTCCACCAGCGCGAAGAGCTCCTCCATGCGCGGCCGGAACCGTTCCATCACGGGGCCGTTGCGGCCGGGGCTGCGCATCAGCACCAGCTTCCCGCAGGACGGCGCCAGACGCTCCACCGCCTCCTCCAGGCGTCCGCGCACCATGCCCATGTCGCACTTGGGGCGCAGGGTGTCGTTGAGGCCGCCGACCAGCGTCACCACGTCCGCCCGCATGGCGGCCGCCACCTCCACCTGCTCGTCCACGATCTGGCCGATGAGCTTCCCGCGCACCGCGAGATTGGCGTACCGGAAACCCGGGGTGCGGGCGGCGAGCCGGGAGGCGAGCACATCGGCCCAGCCCCGGTACGAACCGTCGGGCAGCAGGTCCGACATGCCCTCGGTGAACGAGTCGCCGACCGCGACCAGACTGGTGTATGAGGCATTGATTTCCATGGCGATGCGATCGTATCGCGGTGCCGTACGGCCCCGACGGGCGAAGGGCGGCTCCGGACCGGGGCCCGGAACCGCCCCTGGCTCAGCGGCTCTGCGGCCGCCCCACCAGCTCCCGGAGCACGTCCTCCATCGTCACCATGCCCGCGAGCCTGCCGTCCTCGTCCAGGACCGCCGCCAGGTGCGTACGGCTGCGCCGCAGCGCCGTCAGCGCGTCGTCCAGCGGCGTCGCTGCCCGGACCCGGGCGATCGGCCGCATCGAGGAGACCGGGAACGGCATGTCGCGAGGGGTGACGTCCAGGGCGTCCTTCACATGGAGGTAGCCGAGGATGCGCTGTTCCGCGTCCATCACCGGGAAGCGCGAGAACCCGGTCTCGTACGACAAACGCTCCAGCTCCTCCGGTGTCGCCCCGACCCGGATGTACATCACCCGGTCGACCGGCAGGACCACGTCCCGAACCGGCCGGCGGCCCAGCTCCAGCGCGTGGTGCAGGCGCTCGGCCGCCCGGTCGTCCACCAGCCCGGCGTCACCCGCGTCCTTCACCAGGCGGGCCAGCTCGTCGTCCGAGAACGTCGCCTCCACCTCGTCCTTCGTCTCCACCCGCAACAGCTTCAGCAGGGCGTTGGCGAAGGCGTTGATCGCGAAGATCACCGGGCGCAGCGCCCGGGCCAGCGCCACCAGCGGCGGACCGAGCAGCAGCGCGGAGCGCACCGGTTCGGCCAGCGCGATGTTCTTGGGCACCATCTCGCCCAGCAGCATGTGCAGATAGGTCGCCACCGACAGGGCGATCACGAACGAGGCCGGGTGGACCAGGCCGTGCGGCACACCCACCGCGTCGAAGACGGGTTCCAGCAGATGCGCGATCGCCGGTTCGGCGACGATGCCCAGCACCAGGGTGCACAGCGTGATGCCCAGCTGCGCCGCAGCGAGCAGCGCCGAGACGTGTTCGAGGCCCCAGATGACGCTGCGGGCCCGGCGGTTCCCCTGCTCGGCCTGCGGCTCGATCTGGCTGCGGCGCACCGAGATGAGAGCGAACTCCGCGCCGACGAAGAAGGCGTTCACGACCAGCGTCAGCAGACCGATGAAGAGCTGTACGGCGGTCATCGCTCGTCCTCCGACGGCTGGTGGGAACCGGTCAGCGGCGCGTGCAGCAGCGCCCGGGCGGCGCGGCGCCCGGAGGCGTCCACCACGTCCAGCCGCCAGCCGGCCAGGTCGATCGAGTCGCCCACGGCCGGGATCCGGCCGATCTCCGTGGCGATCAGGCCCGCCAGCGTCTCGTACGGGCCGTCCGGCACTCGCAGCCCGATCGTCTCCAGCTGGTCCGTGCGGGCGGCGCCGTCCGCCGACCACAGGACGCGCCCGTCGGCGTCCTCACCGGCCGGGGCGAGGTCCGGCGTCTCGTGCGGGTCGTGTTCGTCGCGTACCTCGCCGACGACCTCCTCCACGATGTCCTCCAGCGTCACGACGCCCGCCGTGCCGCCGTACTCGTCGATCACGACCGCCATGGCCAGCTTGCCGGACAGCCGGTCGAGCAGCCGGTCCACGGTCAGCGTCTCGGGGACGAGCACCGGCTCGCGCAGCATCTCGGACACCCGCTTGCGGGGCCGCTGTTCGGCCGGGACCGCCAGCACGTCCTTGATGTGGGCGACGCCCACGACGGTGTCGAGACTGCCCCGGTAGACGGGGAAGCGGGAGAGGCCGGTGGCCCGGGTCGCGTTGGCGACGTCCTCGGCGGTGGCGCTGACCTCCAGGGCGGTGACCTGCACGCGGGGGGTCATCACGTTCTCGGCGGTGAGCTCCGGCAGGTTGAGGGTGCGGACGAACAGCTCGGCGGTGTCCGCCTCCAGCGCGCCCTCCTTGGCGGAGTGCCTGGCCAGCGCCACCAGCTCCTGCGGGCTGCGGGCGGAGGCCAGCTCCTCGGCGGGTTCGAGCCCGAACCGGCGCACGATCCGGTTGGCGGTGTTGTTGAGGTGGCTGATGAAGGGCCGGAAGACGGCCGTGAAGGCCCGCTGCGGGGTGGCGACCGTCTTCGCCACCGCGAGCGGCGAGGAGATGGCCCAGTTCTTCGGGACCAGCTCACCGACGACCATCAGGAACACCGTGGACAGGGCCGTGCCGATCACGAGCGCCACGGACGAGGCCACGCCGGGCGCCAGGCCGACGGCCTCCACCGGGCCCCGGATCAGCTTGGCGATGGACGGCTCGGAAAGCATGCCGACCACCAGGTTGGTGACCGTGATGCCGAGCTGCGCCCCGGACAGCTGGAAGGTCAGGCCGCGGACCGCCTTCATGGCGCTCGCGGCGCCGCGCTCGCCCTGCTCGACGGCCTGCTCCAGCTGACCGCGCTCCACCGTGGTCAGGGAGAACTCCGCGGCGACGAAGGCGCCGCAGGCGAGCGAGAGCAGTACCGCAACGAGCAGCAGAAGCACTTCGGTCATCGGTTCACCTCCGTCCCATGATCGGGCAGGGACCGGCGGACCGCGCGATGTCGGCGGCTTCTGGGACTGGGAGGCTCGCCCATGGGCGGACGCTCACACCTTTCGTCGGGAGGGGCAGGACTGCCTCCCCATAGTAAAGGATCGGCAAAGTGGGGGGTGCGGCCCGTCACCTTCCCCCTGTGCCCGGCCCGAGCGGCTTCACCCACCGCCGCCAGTGGTTCTCGCGGCGGTAGCCGGCCGCCTTCCAGGCGTGGTGCGCCCGCTCGTTCTCCTCCAGGACCATGGCGTCCACCCGCCGCCCGCCCAGCTCGACGAAGCGCCGCTCCGCCGCGTCGAGCAGTGCGGTCGCGATGCCTTGCCGACGGTGGTCCGGATGGACGGCCAGCCGGTACGCCGAGCACCGCCAGCCGTCGAAGCCCGCGATGACGCTCCCCACGAGCACGCCCTCCCGCTCCGCGAGCAGCAGCGCCCCCGGGTCGCGGTCGATGAGCCGGGCCACCCCGTCGTGGTCGTCGCTGATGCTGGTGCCTTCCGCCGCCGTTCGCCAGAAACGCAGCACGTCAGCGATGTCCGAAGGGGCGGCTGGGCGTATCGGGAGATTGCTCATGGGGCGAGCCAACCAGAGGACCGCTGCTCCGGGCGAGCGCTTTCCCCGCCGGTACGGGGACGGCTCAGTGGAGTCGTGCGGGCAGCGACTCGACGCCGTACACGATCGACAGCTTGCGGAAGGCCAGGTCCTGCGGGGGGACGGCCAGCCGCATCGCGGGGAAGCGCCGGACCAGGGCGGGGAAGGCGGAGCGCAGTTCCATCCGCGCGAGCTCCGCGCCGATGCAGCGGTGGATGCCGTAACCGAAGGCGAGGTGCCCGGCCGGAGTGATCCGGTCCACGTCGAACCGCCCGTCGTCCGTGACGTACGCCGGGTCGCGGTTGGCGCCGCTCAGCGAGCAGATCACCATGTCGCCACGCGGGATCACCACCCCCGCGACCTCGATGTCCTCGCGGGCGAACCGGGGAAAGGCCATCTGCACGGCCGACAGATAGCGCAGCACCTCCTCCACGAAGGGCGCCGTGACAGCGTCGTCCGCGCGCAGCCGGTCCGCCACCTCCGGGTTCCGCAGCAGCACCAGGGCGCCGAGCGCGATCGTGCTGGCGGTCGTCTCGAAGCCCCCGGTGAGCACCCCGTCCGCCAGGCCCGCCAGTTCCTCGTCGTCCACGCTGTCCCCGTGCTCCCGCACGATCATCCCGAGCAGGCCGTCGCCCGGCGCGCGCCGCTGGTCCCGCACGACACCCCGGAAGTAGTCGAGTGAGGCCGACATGGCACCGAAGGGCGCGGTGGGCCCCGCGAACAGGTCGAAGCGGTCCATGGCCAGCTTCTGGAAGTCGTCGCGGTCCTCGTAGGGCACCCCGAGCAGTTCGCAGATGGTCAGCGACGGCACGGGCAGCGCGAACGCGTGCACCAGATCGACCGGTCCCGGCGCGGCCGCCATCGCGTCCAGGCGCTCCGCGACGATGGCATCGATCCTGGGTGTCAGCCGGCGCAGCCGGCGCATCGTGAACTCCGGCGTCAGGATGCGGCGCAGCCGCGTGTGCACCGGAGGATCGCTGAACCCCAGGCCGCCGGGGCTGTGCTCGGCGGCTATGCCCGCGTTGCCCGCCAGGTGGGCGAAGTCCGTGCTGAAGCCCTCGGCGGAGCCGAGCACGGCCTTCGACTCCTCGTAGCCGGTGACCACCCAGGCGTCCATCCCGAAGGGCAGCGCCACCTTGCACACCGGTGCGCCCGCCCGGGTCTCGGCGAGCCGCCGGACCGGGTCGAGGCCGTCCCTGCGCAGCGGCATCAGCAGCTGTTCCGGGAGCAGCCTCATCGTGGTGGACCCGAGCCCGTGCTTCTGGATCCTGGCCAGGTAGCCGCGCCCGAGCCGGGCCGTGATGCGGGAACGGAACGTCGTCGTACTCAATGTCACTCCATGAGTCGTCGCGAGAAATGGTCGGCTGGCGCGCCTGTGGCCGCCAGGACGTGGCCGACCGCGGTGACTTCGGCTACCTGAGCCCTGAGCAGGAATTATGACCAGCTGTTCGACCGATGGGGGGCCGGGGTGCGGAATACGTCCGGGATGCGACGGTGAACGGCCGCGCGGGCACCTCCCGGCCGCCCGCGCACTCGGCCCGTCCGGGCCGGGATGTCCGCCCGGACGGGCCGGGTGCCGCCACGCGGACCGGCCGTCCTGGGGGAGCAGCCCGCGTTCATCCGCGCGCAGACCGGGTGACGCACCGCGTCCGGCGCTCAGCCCAGTGGCCGGTCGCCGCCCAGCGGTGCGGCCAGCCAGCTCGCCGCCCGCGCCCGGAAGTCGGCCGGGGCCAGCGATCCGGCGCCCTCCGGGACGACGCCCAGCAGCGGAGCCCCGGCGGCCACGGGGAGGTCCGCCACATTGCAGCGCGCCGCGAGATCGGGCGCGGCCGGCATGCTGCCGATGACCACCCCCAGGCAGTCGAGCCGCCGGGCCCGCAGCGCCTCCGCCGTCAGGGCCGTGGAGTTCAGCGTGCCCAGACCGGCCGGGGCGACCACCAGGACCGGGGCCGCGAGCAGCCGGGCCGCGTCCGCCAGGGTCGCGCCCTCGTCGTCGAACCGTACGAGCAGCCCGCCGGCCCCCTCGACCAGGACCAGATCGTGGTCGGCGGCCAGCTTCTCGGCGGCCTCGGCGACCTCGTACGGCCGCACCGCGGCCATCCCGGCCCGGCGGGCGGCCGTCGCGGGCGCCAAGGGCTCGGGGAAGCGGGCCAGTTCGACCGCCGTGACGTGGGCGCCCGCCAGCCGCGCCACCTCCGCCGCGTCGCCCGGCTCGCCCGGCTCCAGGCCGGTCTGGGCCGGTTTGAGGACGGCGACGCGGCGGTGCGCGGCCGCCGCCGCCACGGCCGCCGTCACGATCGTCTTGCCGATCTCCGTGCCGGTGCCGGTCACCACCAGAACGCTCATGCCTCAGCCCTCCCGCGCCGCAGCGCACACCGCGCGGCAGATCCGTGCCACATCGTCGTCACCCGTCACGTACGGCGGCATGGTGTAGACGAGGTCCCGGAACGGCCGCAGCCACACCCCTTCGCCCACTGCCGCCGCGGTCGCCGCGGCCATGTCCACCTCGTGGTCCAGCTGGACGACCCCGATGGCGCCGAGCACCCGCACCTCACGGACCCCGGGCAACTCCCGCGCCACGGCCAGGCCCTCGTGCAGCCCGGCCTCGATCCGCTTGACCTCCTGCTGCCAGTCCTGGCCGAGCAGCAGGTCGATGGAGGCGCAGGCCACCGACGCGGCCAGCGGGTTGCCCATGAACGTGGGCCCGTGGGCGAGCACCGGCACCTCGCCGCGCGAGATGCCTTCGGCCACCTCACTCGTGCACAGCGTCGCCGCCATCGTCAGATAGCCGCCGGTCAGCGCCTTCCCCACGCACATCACGTCGGGGGACACCCCCGCGTGCTCGGCGGCGAACAGCTTTCCCGTACGGCCGAACCCCGTCGCGATCTCGTCGAACACGAGCAGTACGCCGTACGCGTCGCACGCCTCGCGCAGCACGCGCAGATAGCCGGGGGAGTGGAAGCGCATCCCGCCCGCCCCCTGGACCACCGGCTCCACGATGACGGCCGCCAGCTCGTCCGCGTGCCGCTCGATCAGTTCGCGCACATGTTCCGCGTACGCGGGGTCGGGCTCGGAGTCGTAACCGGCGGGCGGTTCGGCGGCGAAGACCTGGCGGGGCAGGGCGCCGGACCACAGTTCGTGCATCCCGCCCTCGGGGTCGCACACCGACATCGGCTGCCAGGTGTCCCCGTGGTAGCCGCCGCGCCAGGTCAGCAGCCGCTTCTTGGCCGGCCGCCCGGCCGACCGCCAGTACTGGAGGCACATCTTCACGGCGACCTCGACCGACACGGAGCCCGAGTCGGCGAGGAAGACGTGGCGCAGCGGCTCCGGCGTGATCTCCACCAGCCGGGCCGCCAGCCGGACGGCGGGCTCGTGCGTGAGCCCGCCGAACATCACATGGCTCATCCGGTCCAGCTGGCCGCGCGCCGCCTCGTTCAGCACGGGGTGGTTGTAGCCGTGCACGGCCGACCACCACGAGGACATCCCGTCGACCAACTCGGTGTGCCCGTGCACCGGTTCGGCGAGCCGCAGCCGGACCCCGGACGCGGACTCCACGACCAGCGGCTCCTGCCGGCCCGGCATGGGGCCGTACGGATGCCAGACGTGCGCCCGGTCCAGCTCCCGGAGCGCGGCGGGGGAGAGCGGCTCAGGCATTGGGAGCGAGGTCCGTGCCCGCGCCACGGCGGCGGACCGCCACCAGGTCCGTCCGGGCACCGGGGGCCTCCGGCACCTCGGCGGCGGATACGGCCTCCGCCTCCGCGCCTTCCCCGCAGGGTCCGCAACCGGCGCCCGCGTGCGAACCGCAGCTCTCCGCCTCGGAGGCGCAGCCACCGCTCGCATGCGGACCACAGCCGGCCGCCGCGTCCGCGCGGTGCCGGGGGAGCGTCGTCGTACCCGCCCCCTCCACCTCGAAACCGGCGTCCGCGATCATGTCCAGATCCGCCTGCCCGGCCTGGCCCTCACTGGTCAGGTAGTCACCCAGGAAGATGGAGTTGACCAGGTGCAGGGCGAGCGGCTGCATCGAGCGCAGATGGACCTCGCGCCCGCCCGCGAGCCGCACCTCCACGTCCGGGCAGACGAACCGCACCATCGCCAGGATCCGCAGACAGCGCTGCGGCGTCAGGTTCCACTCCTTGGCGAGCGGCGTCCCCTCGAACGGGATCAGGAAGTTGACCGGCACCGAGTCCGGGTCCAGCTCGCGCAGCGAGAAGACCACATCGACCAGGTCCTCGTCGCTCTCGCCCATCCCCGCGATCAGCCCCGAGCAGGCGGACAGCCCGGCGGCCTGCGCCTGCTGCACCGTGTCCACACGGTCGGCGTAGGTGTGGGTGGTCGTGATCTCCCCGTACGTCCCCTCGGACGTGTTGAGGTTGTGGTTGTACGCGTCGGCGCCCGCCGAACGCAGCCGGCCGGCCTGCCCCTCGGAGAGCAGACCGAGACAGGCGCAGACCTCCACGCCCTCGTTCTGCTCCTTGATGGCCTCGATGGTCTGCGAGACCCGGTCGACGTCCCGGTCCGTCGGGCCCCGGCCGCTGGCCACCAGGCAGACGCGCTTGGCGCCGCCGGCCACCCCGGCCGCCGCCGCCTTCGACGCCTCCTCCGGCTTCAGCCAGGTGTACTTGAGGATCTCGGCCTTGGAGCCGAGCCGCTGCGAACAGTACGAGCAGTCCTCGGGGCAGAGCCCGGACTTCAGGTTGACCAGATAGTTCAGTTTCACCCGCCGCCCGAACCACTGACGGCGCACCTTGCCGGCCGCCGCCACCACGTCGAGCAGTTCGTCGTCCGGGGTCGCCAGTACGGCGAGCGCTTCTTCACGGGTCGGCAGCTCGCGCCGCAGCCCCTTGTCCACCAGCGTGTTCAGGAGGTCCATGGCGATGATCCTGACGCACCGCACCGCCCGGAGCCAAGGAGGAACCGGACAACAGAGCTGACACGGGGTGTGTGCCTTGCCACACCGTGTCTTGGCGTGGGCCCGGTTAGGGTCTGTGAGCTGCCTACAAAAGGGACCGCTCATGCCCGCCACCCCGTTCGACTGGATCGAAGACGAGGCGCGCCGGCGCGCGGAGGCGGGGCTCGTCCGCCGGCTGCGGCCCCGCGCGGCCGAAGCGGAGCTGCTGGACCTCGCGAGCAACGACTATCTCGGCCTCACCCGGCACCCGGAGGTGACCTCCGCCGCGGCGGACGCGGCGCGCCGCTGGGGCGGTGGGGCGACCGGCTCCCGCCTGGTCACCGGATCGACCGCGCTGCACGCCGGGCTCGAACGCGAACTCGCCGCGTTCTGCGGCTTCGAGGCCGCGCTCGTCCTCTCCTCCGGTTACGCCGCCAACCTCGCGGCCCTCACCGCGCTCACCGGGCGCGGCGCCCTGATCGCGTCGGACGCGGGCAACCACGCCTCCATCGTGGACGGCTGCCGGCTCTCCCGGGCCGAGACCGCCGTCGTTCCGCACGCCGACCCGGAGGCCGTCCGCAAGACGCTGCGCGGTCACGGGGGCCGGAAGCTGGCCGTCACCGACTCGGTGTTCTCCGTGGACGGCGACGCGGCGCCGCTGGCCGCGCTGGCCGTCGTCTGCCGGGCGGAGGGCGCCGCGCTCCTGGTGGACGACGCGCACGGACTCGGGGTGCTCGGTGAGGGCGGGCGAGGCGCGCTCGACGCGGCGGGGCTCGCGGGCGACGGGGACGTGGTCGCCACGCTCACCCTGTCCAAGTCCCTGGGCAGCCAGGGCGGAGCGGTCCTCGGACCGGCCCGGGTCATCGACCATCTGGTCAACACGGCCCGGACGTTCATCTTCGACACCGGACTCGCCCCCGCCGCCGCCGGCGCCGCCCTGGGCGGACTGCGGCTGCTGCGCCGCGAACCGGAGCGCGCACTCAGGGCGCGTACGGTCGCCACCGCGCTGTACGAGGGGCTGACGGAGGCCGGTCTGACCGCGGTGCGGCCCGACGCGGCGGTCGTCTCGGTCCGGGCGCCCTCGGCCGACGCCGCCGTGCGCTGGGCCGCCGACTGCCGGACGGCCGGGATGGCGGTGGGCTGTTTCCGGCCGCCGTCCGTCCCCGACGGTGTCTCGCGGCTCCGGCTGACCGCCCGCGCGGACCTGACGGACGAGCAGATCGCGCGGGCGGTGGAGACGGTGCGGCGGACCGCACCGCAGGGCTGAGGCGAGGGCCGCCTCAGCGTTTCAGACCGGAGACGAAGGACGCCCAGGCCGTGGCGGAGAACTCCAGGGGCGTCCCGGCCACATCCTTCGAGTCGCGCACGGCCAGCAGCCGTCCGCTCCCGTACGGCGCGGTCTCCACGCAGTTGTTCATCCCGGTGCTGTAGCTGCTGCGCCGCCAACGTAACGCGTGCCGGGTGAGGTGATCGGACATGACGCTTCCTCCGGGCGGTGGGGGGTCACCGGTCGCCGCGGTCGATCGCGGCGATCAGGTCCAGCGTGTGCTCCGGCGACAGCGCGTGCGTCTGAAGGGTTTCGAAGGCCGAGCTGTACGCCGCAAGGTCTTCTTTCCGTTCCAGATAGAGGCTACTCGTCAAGTGGTCAAGAACGACCACGTCAAGGTCGGAAGCGGTCGGAAAGGAGAAGATGACGAAAGGGCTGGTGAGGCTCACATAGCCGCCCACCGAGAACGGAAGTAACTGGAGTCGCACATGGGGAAGTTGTGCCACCCGGGCGAGATGGCGCAGCTGCTCCCGCATCACTCTTCGGCCACCGACCTCCCGGCGCAGCACCGCCTCGTCCAGGACCGCGCTCAGCCGCAGCGGCGGATCGCTCCGCAGCACCCCCTGCCGGGTCAGCCGCACCTCCACCAGCGAGTCCAGCTGACCGGACGGCAGCCCGTCCAGGGAGGCCCGGGTCACGGCGCGGGCGTAGTCGGCCGTCTGCAGCAGCCCCGGAACCACCGAGGTCTCCAGCGTGCGGGCGGTGCGCGCCTGCGATTCCAGGCTGATGAAGTCGCGGTACTGCGGCGGGATGAGCCCCCGGTACGCATGCCACCAGCCGGCGCCGCCACCGCCCGCCGAACCGGCGAGCGCGCCCAGGACCTCGCGGAGCTTCGGGTCGTCCATCCCGTACGCGTCGAGGAGCCGGTTCACGTCATCCGGCCGCACCCCGCTGACACCTGTCTCGATCCTGCTCACCTTCGACTGGTGCCAGCCGAGCAGCGCCGCCGCCTCCCGGCTCGTGAGACCTGACGTATGGCGCAGGCTCCGCAGCTCCTCTCCCAGCTTGCGGCGCCGTACCGCAGGGCCGTGCTGCATCCGATGGCTCCCTCCCGCTGCCCGACGAGCAGACAGTGTGGCGCCGGAGCGGGCCCGCGTGGGGAGAGTTCACCGGTTTGAGCGACAGATATATGCATATCTTGGTGGATCGCCGCCACGGAGGGCAGCATCGGTGGCAATCTGGCGCGAAGCACAACCGGACCGCTCGCCGGGCCGGTGACGGGTGGGAAAGGGACGGCTCGCCATGGCAGACCATCAGGAAGCACGTGTCACCCTGCCGAGCGAGCCGGTCTCGGTCTCCACGGCCCGGAGGTTCGTCGCCCGGGTGTTGACGGAATGGGGCCTGCCCGAGGACGCGGAGGAGGCCGACACGGTCCGCCTCATCCTCTCGGAGCTGGCCACCAACGCCGTAGTGCACACGTTCGGGCAGTCACCCACTTTCACCGTCGACCTCCGGCTGGAGCGCGACGAGGAGCTGCGCGTCGGCGTGACGGACAGCCATCCCCGCCGGCCCCAGCGGCTGCCCGCCGCCGTACAGCAGGACAACGGCCGGGGCCTGGTCATCATCCGCTCGCTGGCCAAGGAGTACGGCGGCCGGCTGACCGTCACCCCCACCCCCGACGGCGGCAAGACCGTCTGGGTGGCGCTCCCGTGGCAGGTTCCCGTCCAGCCCTGAGGCGTCCGGGTCAGCCGACCCGGCCGTAGTAGACGCTCCTGGTCCAGATCTTCTCCAGGCGGACCACGGCGCCGGTCTTCGGCGAGTGCCAGATCTTCCCGCTGCCGGCGTAGATGCCCACGTGGTAGACGCTGCGCCCGGAATGGAAGAAGACCAGGTCACCTCGTTGGCGCTTGGACGCCGAGATGTGCCTGGTCCTGTTGTACTGCTGCTGGGCGGTCCGGGGGAGCTTCCTGCCCGCCTTCTTGAACGAGTAGAGCGTCAGCCCCGAACAGTCGAAGCTGCTGGGCCCGGTGGCACCCCAGCGGTAGGGCGCCCCCTTCTTCGACGCGGCGATCTTCAGGGCCTTCATCGCGTGGCCGGCCGCCTGCGCCTCGGGCGCGGCTCCCGGCACGCACAGCGTGCCGCCGACGGCGGCGAGAGTCATGACCGAGGCCGTGGTGGCCCGGGCGAGCAGAGACGGGACATGAACCTGCGCACTCATGCGCAACCCTTCGTCAGCCGCCTGTGAAGGATGACCTGTCGGGTTCGGGCTGGCGAAGTTGCCCGGCCGCGCGCGGCGGCTTCACCCCGAGGGACAACCGGAGGTCCGGCGGTCCCGTAGTGCTCGGGTCCTCCACTCCTGCCGATCCACTCCTGTCGACCAGTCATCCGGGCGGCGGCAGGACTCGGCGTCCGCCCGGACCGCCCCGCCGCGGTGGCGGGGGCTTGTCGTCGTAGGGATCTTGACTCACCTCGTGCCGGATTTCCGAGCCGGAACAGCCATCGGTGAAGACCGTCACGGATGGCCCGTTCAGGTGGACCGGAACCCGTACGGCGGTTCCTCCGCCGCCGGCGGCCACGGCCGTACCAGCGGTGTCGCGGAGGAAACCGCCCCACGCGCATCGGGAAAAGGCAAATCGGTCCATCGCTCGTGAGAGGGAACGCCTACGCCGATCGAGCGAGGAATTCCCGCGCACCCCTCGGGCGTGTCGGTGGCGTACGGCGCCTCAGCCCGGCGGAGCCGGCGGCAGGGTGACCCGGGCCGCCCGCCGCTCGCCGTCCAGCGCCCGCAGCGCGCGGGTCAGCGTGCTGCTGTGGATACGTGTCTCGCCGCGCCGGTGCATCAGCGCGAGGGCGTCCCGCAGCTCCGCCGCGTGCGAGGCGAGCGCCTGGGCCGCGCGCAGGGCCGCGTAGGTGTCGTCGCCGTGGGCCGGATTGATCCGCCCCACCTGGTCGAGCACATCGAGATAGCGGTCGACGAACGCGGACTCGGCCCTGGTGAGGGCGGGCAGCGCAGAGAACTCCGGTGGCTGCATCGCCGGTTCACCACCCGGAGCGCGGCGGCGCCGGGACCCGGTTGCGCACGATGTGGTCGACCAGCCCGTACGCCAGGGCGCCCTCCGCATCGAGGACGAGGTCGCGTTCGGTGTCCTCGGTGACCTGCTCGACGGAGCGCCCCGTGTGCCGGGCCAGCATGCCGGTCATCGTCCCGCGCATCCGCTCCAGCTCCCGCGCCTCGATCTCCAGGTCGGACGGCTGCCCCTGGACCGGTTCCGCCAGGGCGGGCTGGCTGACGACCACCTTGGCACCGGGGAGCATGTGCCGCCGGCCCGGGGCTCCCGCGGCGAGCAGCACGGCCGCTCCGGCCCCCGCCCGGCCCAGGCAGAACGTCTCCACCTCGCAGCTGAGGAAGTTCATCGTGTCGTACAGGGTCGTCATCGCGCCGAACGAGCCGCCCGGCGAGTTGATGTACAGCGAGACGGGCCGGTCCGGCGCGTCGTGCTCCAGATACATCAGCTGGGCCACCAGGTCGTTGGCGGCCGTCTCGTCCAGGGCCGTGCCCAGGAAGACCACGCGCTCGGCGAGCAGCTTGGAGTACGGGTCCATGGTCCGGGACCCCTGGGAGGTGTGCTCGGTGAACTCGGGCAGGACGTAACGGGCGACGGGACGGTACACGGCTGTGCCTCTCCTCCGGTCGCGCGGACGCAACGGTGCACCCGCGCACGCTTCTTTAGAAACGTACAGGATGTACAGAAGTCCCTCCCGGGGGAGATCCCGGAGAATTCGGGAAAGTGCGAGGTCAGAGGCCGTTGACTGTTCGCCGTGGGCGGATGTCACGCAACCGTCGGCCGGTCAATGGCCCGGCCGGCAGAACCAGTCACTGCCGCATCGACGTCAATTGCCGTTGCAGGGCCTCGATCCGGTTCATCATGTCCTCGGCCTCCTCGACGTCCTCGTCGTCCACCGCGCCCGTTCCCCGGTTGCACGGGAGGCCGCTCCGATGGGTCAGGTGGCGGAGGAAGTCGGCGTGGTGCTGGTGGAGGACGTCCAGCAGGGAACCGTCGTAGCGTTCGGTCTCCTCGTCGCCGCCCATGGTCCTGCGGATGCCGAAGGTGCTCGGGCGGCCGGCGCCGAGTTCGTCCAGGTGGTAGCAGATGACCCGGCCTTTGAGCGCCGTGTCCACGCCGAGTGGGACGGCGAGCGGGACGAGCCGCGGATCGTAGGCGAAGGCCCGGCGTTCGATCCGGTCCCGGCTGTCCGGTTGCGGTGGAGGCCCGCCTCGGGACAGCGGGACGGCCAGCTGCCAGGGCTGGTTGGTGAAGTCGATGAGCAGCTCCAGCGAATCCGGGTCCTTCTCGGCCAGGAGAAAGAACTCCTCGGGGAAGTCGGTGCCGTAGCACTCGCGGATGACTGCGCGGGGCCCGAGCCCTGTTTCGTACAGCACCCGCGCCAGATACGCCATGGAGGCGTAGTTCCCGCGCGAAGCCTTCACGCGTGCCTGGCTCACGGTGTCGTCCGTCACTGAGGGCCTCCTTGGCTGGGTCTCGGGTCATTCATGATCTGGTTGAGCAGGTCACGCAGTCTGGTCCAGGTTTCCCTGAGATCCTGCGCGGAAAGAGCCTGGAGGATTTCCGTGGTGACGCGGAGCGCCAGGGTGATCGCTTCCTGCGGCTTCTCCTTGCCGGCCATTGCTCTGCTCTCCGCGAGCTCTTTCGCGTCCGCTTCGAGGGCGTTCTGACGTTCCCGCACATCTTTCGCGGTCAACGAAGGATTGTCGGCCAGCGCTTTGACCATCTCTTCAACGTGTACGAATATCGCGTCGTGCAGCCGCTGCTGGTCGGCCGACCGGACGCGCTGCGGGTTTTCCCGCCGGAACTCCAGGGCCAGGTTCACCGCACTGGCGGTCGTCTGCGACTGCATGATCAGGGCGTAGGCCCGGTGCTTGCGACGTTCGTAGTCGTCCTGGCCGGCCTCGGTAAACCTTTCTCCGGCCGCCAGCTCGTGCACATCCTCCGGTGTGATCGTGAGCCCTCGTGACGGGTTCTCCGGCAGCGGACTCGTTACGGTTCTGGCGTCCGGCGCATAGGCCATCGAGAAGTTCTCTCTGCCGTAGGCCTCGGCCATTCGTTTCTTGGCTGTATGACCTTCCGCCGAGCCGATTCCGTACAGTGATCCCTGGGACGTATCGAGTCCGCTCCGGATCGTCGGTTTCTGGAAGATGCCGTCGCCGGTTTCGTTGTCCCACGCCTTGATCAGGGAGTTCGGCTCAGCCGGGTACAACATGCGCGGATGCACCCTGGCGATCGCCTTCCGTATCGCCCGGTCCACCGTGTTCGACAGCATGGTCAGTTGCGCGGTGCGCGAGTCGGCCAGTGCGCCCCAGTCGAAACCGTCGAAGGTGTAGCCGCCGACGGTGAGGTTCGGGTCGCTCGACATCGCGCGGAGGATGCGGTCGTACTCCTCCAGGACTCCTCGTCCGCTGGGCGTGTGCACGCCCCCGTCGGCGTCCTGGCTCACGATGTGCACCTGCTGGTTGACCGCGGACAGGACATCCACGGCCTTCGCGGTGTGCGACGAACCGAGCACCACTTCCCGGAAGACGCCGTACGGGAGCTTGCCGCCCTTGCCCCAGCTGCCCTCATTCGCTGCTATGGCCTGCTGCTTCTCCGCATCGGTCAGTTTGTTGTAGGCCGGGCGGACCGTCTTGTGCAACGACACGGGCCCCTCAGTCGCATGCGTCCAGGTCGGTGTCCACGTGAAGCCCATGACGGCCATCCGCATCCGGCGCGGCCGGCTGATGCTCGCCATAGCGGTACGAACGGTGTCCAGGCCCTCTCTGTTCGCCTGCGGATCCAGCCGTTTGAACGTGTTGACACCGATCACCGCAGCCGTACTCGCGTGCGCCAGATCCGGCGACGAGGCTCCCGCCCACGCTTCGTCGACATACCGGGCAGCGATATCGGGCTGTACCTCTTCCGGCCGTGCCGCCATGTTGACGACATAGCCCTTCATCTTCGCCATGTCGTCCTCGCTGAGGAACGGGAGGCGGAGCGCGTTCAGATTTTCGATCGGGCGGCGAGCCTTGGATATGAGAACCGGCTCCGCCGCCTTGCCGATCTTGTACGGGAATCTCTCGCCGAACAGCGGAACGTCGTCCGTCTTGGCTGTCTCGTTCGGGCTGATGGTCATCTTCGTGCGGATTCTCTTGTCCTGCTTCGCTCCGGAGAACGATTCCGTTGAGATTCCGAAGCGCAGGCCCTTGATGCGGCTGTCCAGACGTTCCTGGTAGCTACGCTCGATGCGCCGACCTTTCTTGATCTTTTCTTCGTAGCCGGCGTGCAGGTCTTCGGTTTCGCTCGTGTCGCCTTTGAGTTCGCCGAAGGCGCTGTTCACCAAGGAGCGATTGAAGGAGGACAGGTCCTGAGCCGCGTATCGGTGCTCGTTGCCTCTGCCCTGCGCGATCCAGCCGTGGCCCGCCGAGGCCGTGGCATGTCTGCCGGACTGTGTGGCGCGCGCCCGCACGTGCCAGGAAGTGCCGCTCTCCGCGATGTCGAGTGTGATGCGCACACCGGTTCGGGCACCTTCCGCACGGTGCATGGATGATTCGAGGTCGGACTTGGAGACGGCCTCGTGTGTGCTGCGTTGTTCCGCCGCCTTCCAGCCGCGCCCAGCCGCTTGTCGGGCATGTCCTCGCAGGCCGCCCGGGGCGTCCTTGTCCTTCTCTTTTCCCTTGCCCCGGTCGCCATTCCGTCCCTTGCCCTTGAGCTTTTCCCAGAGTGCTTTGCCCTTCTTGGCGATGAAGTTGACGATCTTGTCGATCGCCCGGTTCACGGGGCGGGATACCGCGTGGAAGACGGACTTGACCTTTGCGGCGAGGCTGCCTATGCCGAGGAGGGAGGCGAGGAACCCGATGAGGAGGGGAATGCTGGCGGCCAGGGCGGTTTCGACCATTTTGGGGACGCCGGCTTTGCCGCCGTTGGCTATCGCGACCACCGCGTCCAGTACGGAGTTGACGAACTCGACGATCTGGGCGCCCTGGTTCACCACGAAGGTGACGATGTCGATGATTCCCTTGACCGCGCGGACGAATGCGGAGGCGGGGTTCAGGAGGGAGAGGATCCAGGTGATTCCGGCGATGATGACCGTGGGGATCAGGTAGCTCGTCAGCTTTTCCAGGATGGTGGACTTGAGGTCGCCCGCCTCCTCTTGGATCTCCTTGACCGCTCCGGCGGGGCCTTCCCGGGCGATGTTCTGGGCGACCGGGACGGAGGATTCGACCGCTGTCATCGCCTGGTCGGGGACGCCCTTGCGGGTGACGCGGGCGCGGATGTTGGCCCAGGTCAGGCCGAGGAGGGAGCCGATGAGCTGGATGATGCCCTTCATGTCGAACTTCTGGGGGAGTTCGAGGCCCGCCTTCACCGCCGTGCCGAGCAGCCACGACACGACCCCGGTCTTCAGGTGGTCGGCGATGTTCGTCAGGAAGAGGTTCAGGCCCGCGCCGACGGCCGAGACCAGGTTGCCCAGGAAGCCGATGGGGTCCTTGATGATCTTCATGATGGCGCCGGCGGCCTTGGCGAGGATGCCCAGGAGGAGGTTCTTCAGCTCGTTGATCGTCTTGATCGCGCCGACGATCGCGTCCTTGGCCTTGTCGATCAGGCCCTTGTTGGCCTCCTGGAGCTTCTTGATCTCCTCGTCGATCTTGTTGAGCGCGGCTGTGTATTTCTGGGCGAGGTCCTGGACCAGCTGCTGGGACTTCTCGTTGACCGTCGCTTCCAGGTCGTCGAACTTGCCCGCGAAGTCCTTCGCGGCCTCCTCGCCGAACTGCCGCAGGTCGGCGGGGAGTCTGTCGACTTCTGCCTTGAGCTCGCCCCGGCCCTTCGCGATCCGGGCCTTCGCCTTGCCCAGCTCGGTGCCGATGATGTCGGCGACCGACGAGATGACCGTCTGCATCCGGGACACGTAGAGCTTGCGGGCCTCCTGGTAGAGGTTGTTCGCCTCCTCGGGCAGGCCCGCGAACTTGTCCTTCACCCAGCGGGCCTTGCCGGTCCAGCCGGAGTACCGCTTGTCCTTGTACTGCTTCATCCGGCGTTTGTGGTCCGCCGTGAACGCGTCCCGGGCCGCTTTCTCGCCGGAGGTGAACGCGGCGTCGACCCTCTGGTCCAGGCCGGACAGCGTCGCCTCGACGTCCCTCTTCGTGCCGTCGTAGACCCTCTGCAGCTTCGCCGTGACCTCGGCGCGCTTCTTCTCGTCCTTCGACTTGGTCTCGCTCTTGCCGCCGTCCACTTTCTGCCCGGCCTGCGCACGTGTCGCGGTCAGCGTGCTCATGGCGGCGGTGCCCGAGGCCGCGGCGCCCGCCTTCGCGGCGTTCAGCTGTTGGTTCTCGGCCGACCTGCCCTTCGCCGGTGCCTTCGCGGAGTCCGTCTCGGCGGTCTTCTTCGCGGCCAGGGCCTCGTTGAACTCGGGCTCGTTGCCCTTGGCGAGTTGCTCCTCGGTGACCTCCGCGTCCGCCATCGCCTGGTCGTTCTGCGCGGGGCCCTGGGAGAAGTCGGTGACCGACGCCGGCTGCTTCTCGGGGATCGCGGCCGCGGCGGGCGGGGCCCCGGGGTTGCCGGGGGGCTGGTCGGGGGTGAGCGGGGTGACGGGTTTGTCCTTGGCGGCCGCTGTGTCCGGCGGGGCCTTCGTCGCCGTGTCGATGTCCTTGGCCGACGCCTCCTTGCCGTCCGTGACCTTGCCGTCGACCTCG